>NZ_JBDGQQ010000171.1:0-7603 GCF_042218895.1 Salinibacter sp.
GGCCGTAGTAGGACGGGTCGGTCATGATCTCCTGGTAGCCCGTCATGCTGGTGTTGAAGCACAGCTCCCCGCCGGTCAGGCCTCGGTCGCCGAGGGCCACACCCTCGACGACCGTGCCATCCGCCAGGGCCAGCTTGGCAGGGTCGCGAGTTGAATCGGAGGAGGCGGGGGGAACGTACGTCATGGGATCGTGGATACTGGATGCAGAGGAATCGTTGGAAGCGCTACAAAAAAACCTCCCCACCGAGGACGGAGGGGAGGACGAAAAGCAGCGCAACGAGTGCCCTCGAGGGGCCCCGATTCGAAGCCGGAGGGATCGGCCCAGGAGACATGTCCGGAAGCACGAGCATTCACTTAAGGACCTTGGAATTTTTCCGTCCGGGTGAAAGTACAAACCGGCGGATCGTTCCACAACCGCTTCTTTGTCCTCGACGGGGCGTTTTCCGGGACCAACACGAGACGGCTGCCCAGCAGGCCCGGCACCCAGAGATCTCGCGTAGAAACAGACGTTCGGACCGAATTTTAGAAGAGAGTGCCGGGCAGTTTTAGAAAGATTCAGGATTGTGAGGCGCTCGCGTGCATCCCGCTCCGACGACCGCTACCGGCGTCGGTTTCTGACGTCGCTTGCGGCGGTGCTCTGCCTGGGCATCGCCGTGGTGCAGTGGTGGCCCATCCCGGATTCTCCGTCGACAGAGGGTCCGTTCCGCGACGCGGGCCCCGATCGGATCCGGGTCAAGGACATCCAGCCAACGACACAGACCCAGGAACTCACGCCCCCTCCGCCCGCACCCGTCCCACCGGTGGTGGTACCCAACGACGCTCCCATCGAGGAAGAGATCGAGTTTGGGACGTCGAGCATTTCCGTCGCGAATCCCGGAGACGACCGGCGATTGCAGGACGGCAGCACCAAGGCTCCACCAACAGGACAGCAGCCCGACACGAGTCCTCGCCTTTTCCGGGCCGTTCAGCCGGAATACCCGTCGGCGGCCCAGGAAAATAGCGTTCAGGCCCGGGTCCGGGTCGCGGTCCAGGTATCCAAGACCGGTCGCGTGGAGGGGGCTACGATCCTGAAGCGGTGGCGGCTCTCGTCCAGTGGGGACGCTCGGCCAGTTTCTCATCTCAAGTACGGCCTGGAGAAGGCAGCGCTCGTCGCTGCCCGCCGGTCGCGCTTCCGGCCCGCCCAGGAGGACGGCGCCCCTGTAGCGAGCCAGACAACGATCACGTTCGAATTCGGGGCCTCCCAGAACTAGCGGGAGGCCTCCTGCTCGCTCCTCACGGGGCCGTCGATGTCGTGCCAGGTCGCCTCCTCGATGTCCTCCCCCCAGAATGTTGGGTCACCGCGTGCGGCCCCCGTTTGCTGTCGCGGCGACGGCCCCTCCCAGCCGTGTGGCGCGGACGAGCCACGGCGTCCCTGTTGTCCGGGCGCCGAGCCCTCTTCGGCCCCGCTCAGGAGCGTCACGAGGTTGCCGACCGTCCAGAAGATGAAGTACAGAATGACGGCGGCGACGAGGTATTCCATGAAGGGCGCTGGGAGGCGTGTCTTCTGTATCAATCGACAGGCAGCCCGCTACGACGATGCATGCGGCTGCACGTGACGGACCCGCTCGTCGGAGGGCGCGACAATGTGCCGCGCGAGGGCCCGAAAGTCTGCTTGGTTTTCTACGAAGTCGATTGTCGCCACGTTCACGACGAGGAGCGGAGTACGGTCGTACTGGTAGAAGTACCGATTGTAGGCGTCGTGAAGAGCCGCGATGTAGTCAGGATCCATGTCCCGCTCGTACGGACGGTCTCGCTCGGCAATGTTTTCGAGAAGCCGTTCGGGGGAGGACCGCAGGTACACCACGAGATCGGGGGTGGGGACCGTGGGCTCCATGAGGCGGAAGAGCGACTCGTAGAGCTGGAGCTCATCGCCCGCTAGGGTCTGCCGGGCAAAGATGCGGTCTTTGTCGAACGTGTAATCGCTCACTACGAGGTCGTGGAAGAGATCGCGCTCGGACAGTTCTTTCTGCTGGCGAAATCGGCTGGCGAGAAATGCTAGTTGCGTCTGGAAGGCCCACCGGTCGCGATCTTCGTAGAAGCGCTCGAGGAAGGGGTTTTCCTCGAAGCGCTCAAGTACCGACTCGGCCCCAAAATGGTCGCTAAGGAGCTGGGTGAGGGTCGTGGTCCCGGCCCCGATGGCCCCTTCGACGGCTACGTAGTTAAGATCCTCCGGCGGCGTCATTGAGGACGGGGGCATGAGAAACGAGACTCGCGCGGGAGAGGAGACGCCTCGGGTGAAACACCGTAGCGGAGAGACGGCTCAGGAGTCTGGGGCCGTGGCCGCAGAAGGATTGAGTTCTAGGTCGGTCGAGCAGATCTCAGCTGTGTCCGCACATCGCTCCAACAGCACCTGTACCGGCTCCTGAAACGGCGCCGGAACCACGAAGTTTGGCGCGATGTCGGCCCAGGGACGCAGCACGAATCGTCGGTCAGCGAGGCGTGGGTGGGGCAGTGTCAGGGGCTCTTCGTCGCGCACGACCTCGTCGTAGGCGAGCAGGTCCACGTCGAGGGAGCGCGGGGCCCAGCGCTGGGCCTCTCGGCGGCGGCCCTCGGCCCGCTCCAGGTCGTGCGCGAGCCGAAGCAACGCCTCGGGAGAGCGCGTCGTCGAAACCTGAACGACCGCGTTCAGGAAGGGAGGATTCTGGGCATCGGGGCGGAGCGTATGGGCTTCAGACTCGTACACCGGAGACACCGCCGTTACCGCCGCGCCCCTTCGCTCCACGAGTCCCGTGACGGCCGCCTGCAAGTGGGCGTGGCGACGGCCTTGGTTCGACCCAAGCGAGAGGAACGCCGTCGATGCCGAGGGAGAATCAGGGGGACCCACAGGGTTAATCGTCGTTATTTCAAAATTTGCACTACGGTCCGTCTTGTCCGTCTGCGAAAATAAAGGGGCAGCGCGCATGGACTACCTTCAGCCGTCCGAGGCTGTTTCCGCCCTCCCTCGTCCCGAACGGAGCGTACGGCTTTGGCCGTGCTCCGCTCCCCACAGAAACCTCAGGGAGTCCCCCCTCCGTTCCGTGTCTGCCCACGAAAGTCCTCGTTCGGGGCCTATTTCGGCGGTGCTTTGTACCTGAGTTTCGGTCCCTGCTGCAACCTTTCGTCGTGAGTCCCTGCCAAGAACGTGCCCCGATTCTGTCTGGTAACAGTGGCGATTCGCTCAGTGAGGGGGCATGTTTTCTCACAGCGCTTCCTTTTCTCCTCATGCAGTGGCCCTGGGGCGGAGACCACGGTTCTCGATGGCACCGAGGAAGTTGCGTTGCCATCACCTTGCTGGACATTACGCCACGAGGGGCGGCTCAGGGACTACCACTGTCCCGGTCTCCCCATTCCTACGGCAGATTTCTCACGCACGTGGCCTGTTCCACGTGCGCTTCCCCGTGTAGGGCGTAGACCCATCTTACTGGTTCCAGTTGTTGAACATCTGAACCTGTTCTTTCTTGGCTCACCTTGAACTGTAGTGTCCTCTCGCACGCTCTTTCCCGTTCTTTGGTCCGGGATTGCCCCCCTCCCCAGAGCCTCGGTCCGGGCGCGCGAAGGCCCTCCCACTGCCTCATGACCCATGCTGTCCATGCGCTCTGCTCTCCTGCTCCTGCCCCTTGCAGCTCTCGTTGCCGCCTGCTCCCCGTCTCCCCCCGAGCCGGATGCCGGCATGGCCCTTCCGCCCGACTACTCGTTTCCCGGCCGGGACACCCTCCGGGTGGCAACCTGGAATCTGGAGCACTTTGTCGACCAGCAGGACAATCCCTATATCGACGCTGGGCGCGAAAACGACCCTCCTCCCAGCATGGAGGGCCGAGTGCAGCGGGCCGTCCGGGCCCTGCGTCAGCTTGACGCCGGCCTGGTGGTGCTTCAGGAAGCAGAGAGCGAGGCCTTTCTCCAAACGCTCGTTGAGGACCACCTTGGCGACCTCGGATACCGCTTTTTCACCTCTGTGGAGAGTCCATCCTGGTACATGAACGTTGTGCTGGTGAGCCGCTATCCGCTGGGGGTGGTGCGCAACTACGCCGACGTGACGACCCCAATCGCGGATACGTACACCGACACGGGGGCTCTCGACGCACAGTCGCTCACGAATCACCGGCTCTGGGCGGCTGACGTGCGCGTCGGCCCCGACGCGATGTGGACGGTCGTGGGCGCTCACCTCAAGGCGGGGCGGAGCGCCCGCGACCGGAACTGGCGCATCGGGCAGATTCGATTCTTGCACGCCCGGCTCACCCGTCGGATCGAAGACCGGCCCAACCTCCCCGTTCTCATCGCGGGCGACCTGAACGCGACGGCGAACAGTCCGGAACTCCGGCTCCTACTTAACTCTCCGGGCCGTCCGGCCCCCGACTCGATCCAGTCCGACGCAGTCCGGCGGCGCGTGCGTTTCACTGACCCTCTGGCTGGCACCCCCTCCCCGACGTATCCCTCCGACGATCCCGCTCGACAGCTGGACTACCTGCTCTTCAACGACCCACTGGCCGATCGCCTCGTTGAAGGCTCCGCCCGCGTCGCGCGTCCTCTCCCGGATTCTACGATGGCCGCCACGAGCGATCACTTGCCGGTTGCGGCCACTTTCCGCCTCCCGGCCCAGAACTGATGTCGCTCAGAGGATGCCTTGTCGGCTCTCGGGGATGCTGCTGGGATTCGGCACTCCATAGCCCCTGCTACACGGCCCATTTGCTCCCACTATTTTCCGAACCTGGGGACACAGCGGGGTACGAATGCACCCATCGGGAATGGAAAAAATGCCTCGCCCCGAGCGTTCGGTCATGGTCCTGCTTCTTCATTGCGCCCCGGCACGTTATTTGCTAGGAAGAGCAACCAGTTCTAGGCCCATTCTTTTCTTTCGTGGACTTCCGCGTCCCTATGCACATCATCGCAGTGATCAACCAGAAGGGTGGGGTCGGGAAAACCGTTACGACCGTCAATCTGGCCGCCGCTCTAGACGAGGCCGGCCACGACCCGCTGGTCATCGATTACGACCCTCAGATGAATGCCACCGACTGGCTCATGGGCCGTGAGGCGGAAGAGGACGACGCAACGATTTTCGACGCGCTCGCGTCCTGGGACGGCAAGGAGTCCGACCGATGGCCCCTCTCCAAGATTTCTCGATCGTCTGAGTCCGTCGGGGTTCCGTTCGTGCCCTCTGATTCGCGCATGGCCGCAGCGAGCTTCGATTCTGTGGTTGGACGAAGTCCGGTGTTTCCCCAGCAGTTTCGCTGTCGCGTCCAGGAACTCCGGACCTCACAGGTCCGGACAAACTCGAACTCCGATGCGAGCTACGATTTCTGTCTCGTCGACTGTCCTCCGTCGCTCGGGCGGAGCGTCGCCACTGCACTCGCAGGGGCCGACGGCATCATCGTGCCGATTCACACGGACCGGTTCAGCATGCGGGGCGTCATGCAACTCCAGGACACCATCAAGCAAATCCGGAAGGTCCACAACGACGGCCTCCAGATTCTCGGCCTCCTGCTGAACAACCTCGACCTACGGTCCAACATGGTGAACGAGATGCGGGAGAAGTTCGAGGAGATCTACACCGACATTCTCTTCGAGACCTTCATTCCGTGGCGCTCGAAGATCAATGAGGTGGCCACCCGCGGCGAAAACATTATGGAATACGAGGGCGCCTCCGACGCGGCGTCCTTTTATCTCGACCTCGCCGATGAGGTGGTGGAACGCTCCCGCACAGCGGCGACCGCTCGTTGACCACACGTCTGGGATACACCATGAGCACACCAAGCGCAGCTGAGAACGAGGGCAGGGACGACATTCCGGCCTGGATGAAGACCATAGATGAGGAGACGTTCTACTGCTCGGACTCCTCTTCGGCCAACGAGACCCCGTCGCCCTCGACCTCGCACGATTCGCCTGATAGATCCTCGCCAGTGGACTCATCGGCGGAGCCTCCTCCGGCGGGCCCGTCTAAGGAGGCACGCCCGGAGTACATGAATTCTGCGGACGACGCGTCGTCGTCCCTTCATTCCTCTTCCGACCCCGCTGGAGACTCGCCCCCAGCGGACGCGTCGGAGGACCAGGGGACTGAGGTCTCTAAGATGCCCCTCCACCGGAAGCTCTCGATGTCAATGGGGGATCCCTCGGGGCTTCCAGAGCCGAACCCGGATCTTCAACCTGAGGTTCTCGGCTACGTGCGGGCCGGTCTGAACAAGAGGGTGGAGGAGGCGGTGTCGGTCCTCGACACTCGCTACGGGAGCGGATTTTCCAAGAGCCTTCTTCTCGACGTGGCGCTCCGCCAGATCCTCACGGACCTCCACACGCACGGAGAGGACTGCACGCTCGTCCTGTGGCTAGATTCCATCCTCCAAGGATGATGGGGACGGGATGTCCGGGCGTGCGCGGCTGCATCGGCATCTTCTCGGCTCGATCTCGTTCCTATTGAATGGCCGTGTCCCTGATCCCACAATCTCGTCTGGGCGGTGAGGGCCTGCTCCGCCGAACGTAAGCGCCGCGGAGGGGACGCCTCCCCAGTTCCGAAACGAGTTGGGGGCAGGCTAACCCTTCGACGAGTCTCGAGCCCGCCGCGCCTCCGAACTTCCCAAATCGCGTTCCGGGCTTGATCTTCTGCTCCTCCACGTGTATCGAGACAGTACCCTTTCGGCAACGGCCATCGTCCCGCCCTGCGCATGCTTCATCTCGAACGGCCTCTCGTTTTTCTCGACCTTGAAGCCACCCAGGCAGACCCCCAGGACGCCCGCATCATCCAGGTCGGAATGCAGCGGTTCGTACCGGTGTCCGACGGGGCGAGACTCGCGGACACCCTCGACCTGCTCGTCGATCCTGAGTGCGAGGTCCCCGAGTCTGTGACGCAGCTCACCGGGCTCACTACGGAGGCGGTCCGGCACGCTCCGCCGTTCGATCAGCGCGCCGGTCAGATTGCGCCACTCATTGAGGACGCCGACCTGGCCGGGTACAACGCCATCGCCTACGATCTGCCGCTGCTCAGGGCCGAGTTCGATCGGATCAACCGCTCCCTCCCGGGCCCGCGGGACCGCGTCGTGCTTGACCCGTATCGGCTCGAACAGGCGCTGCGGCCGCGCACCCTCTCTGCCCTCTACGAACGCTACACGAGCCAGTCGCTCGACGACGCCCACGACGCACTTCGCGACGCGGAGGCCACTGGGACCATTCTTCAGCGGCAGCTCGCCGAGCACGACCTCGACGGCACGCCCGCGGATCTTGCCGACCTGATTCGGGGCGACTATCTGGACGATGGGCGCAAGCTGAAGCGCGACGGCAACAGGGTCGTCGTCTGCTTCGGCAAGCACAACGGAAAGACCCTGCGCGAGCTCCGCTCCAACCACCCGGACTACTTCGACTGGATGTACCGGACGATCGACGAGCTCCGCCCCCACATTGACGACGCGCTGGGGGACTCCTAGCCCTCCATCCGTCTGTGCGACTCGAAAGGCGCCCCCTGTACAGAACTTGGCCCCTCTCGCTTCCGGGTGGGGAGGGGACCCAGCGAGGCACCTCGCAGCGTCGGAGGAACGGAAGCAGCACCCCGTAGGATAGGACCGGGATGCGGTTCCTTGCCTCTCAGCAAGGCCGTATCCCGGCC
>NZ_JBDGQQ010000172.1:0-30262 GCF_042218895.1 Salinibacter sp.
ATGGGCAACGAAATTGCTTCTGAGAGACACGAAGAGCGCCAGTCCCGCCGCAGGCACCGCATCGTTGACGCTAGAGGGGTGAGAAGACAGACGGGACTGGTGGGCATGCCCTCCCCTGGTGTGAAAGCCCGCACCGCTCCACAGTTAAAAGAATGGGCGGTGGAATGTGAAGTGGGAGCCACTTCTGACACGCAGAGAGAAGGGACCTGCCGCCAGATTCGTCCAGCCCGGCGACGCGGCACCCCTCAGTTCTCAGCAAAGTAGAAGCGGAACCGTCGGTGGTGCCGAGGGTGGGGGGACAGGCAGGATCGGGGTCAGGTAATGCAAGATCTTAGAGCAAAAATCTCAAACTCGTGTTCGCGCACTTGCTCTGTGACCAGCGTGCCCAGCGGCATCGGGAGGCGCGCCGTTCCACTGTTGATCGTGATCACCATCTCTCACAGGCTCGCCGTGTTCAAAGACGCATCGTTTTCCATGTTGGCGATCGCGACTCAAGCGTTCATCTCCACCCGCGAACCAGAGGAAGCTGTGTGTATCCCGCAGAAGTCTCATCGGGAGCAAACCTTGAGGGAGAAGAATCGACGACATGTACGCCTCGAAGTCATCGAGGGGCTCCTCAACGTCCTCACTCGTCCAGATCTCTCCCTCGACACTGCCGAACTGCCGCTGTTCCGTGGTCGAAGACGGGGGACGGAGGGCACATCGTACGTGTATCGGGAATCCACCCTTTCGAGAGCCGATACAATAGAGCCGTCAGTTTTGCGCAACCGCCCGGCCGATGCCCCAGACCCGCAACATCACGAGCCTCTCCGGTATCGACGTGAAGCGGCTCTCTGAACTGCCTGAGTGCCGCAGGGTGATAGCAGAATGGCAAAAGGATCGGAGTGAGATTCAGAGGTGCCCAAAGTGCGAGGCTGAAGACCCGAAGCTCTACGTGAGGGAGTGGGCCGAGCGGACCCTTCGGGACCGGCCTGTGGGCAACCAGCCACTCTTGATTAAGCTGGAGTATTGCCTGTATGAGTGCCAGGAGTGCGGCCGCTCATTTCAGCCGAAGCACCCTGACCTCCGAAAAGGGAGCACCCTCACTAAAGCGCTTTTCGAGCACCTGCAAACCCGCGCTCTGGGGAGAGAAACCCACAAAGAGATTGCGCGGGCTACCGGCGTTGACGAGTCGACGGTACGCAAGTGTCTCCGCAGGAAACGGAAAACTATCTGCAAAGACGAGTACCCCGGTTTCTCCGGCCCTCTCGGTATTGACGAGGTTCATCTAGGTCCTGGAAGCGGAAAATGCATCGTGGTGACGTCCCTATCTGAGCCCCATAGGTTCAAGCTCGGTCAGAGTGCGAGAGTCGTAGACCTAATCTCAGAATCGTCTGAGCGGACGCTAAAGGGCTTTTTGGACTGGACGTCTCGGTTTTACTTGTCGGATAACCCGATGCGCGTCGTCCTCGACATGGACCGAGAGCTGAACAGAGACGTCGAGGACTCGAAACTGCCCACAGTGATCATTATCGACCGTTTCCACATCGTCCGTCGGGCCAACTTGGCGGTCGGTTCTGCCAGTAGCAGCCTCATCGGTGACAAGCTGCAAGACCGTTGGCGAAAGCGCAGAGGAAAACTGGGAGGGGAGGACGTCGAGCCAGGAGAGCAACAGGACTTGCTCGACCTCACCGAGGGAGCCCACCCGGTCGACAAGATGGAAGCGGCCTGGAAGGCTGCCAGGCGGTTCCAGGCAATCTTCGATATGGAGATTTCACGGGACGAAGCCAGGGCCCGCCTCATGAGGTGGCGACGAGACATTCCCGACCCGCTGCGGCCGCACTTTGAGAAGATAACCACCCCGCTTGATAACTGGTGGGACAAGATCCTTAACTACTTCCGACACCCCTACACGAATGCGTTCAACGAAAGCATGAACGCCATTGCTAAGCGCCTAGGCCGGCGCGGCCGCTACTCCTACAAGACGCTTCGGGCAAAGCTCGTGCTCGGGCCTCAGAAGGGACTAAAAGACTCAAACGCTCCACTGACATGGGACGACGTGACCCGATTCCCATACGACCCGCCGGAGATTGTCTTCGTTCATGGGGGACTTGGGTCGCTTTGGAATCCCTTCCCGCAGCTTTATGCGTTTCGGGGAGAGCAAGGCCTTTTGACCTATGCGCTTGCCGGAAACGGAGGTTCCTCAACTCGGCCCGAGCAGACGATTGAGGGCCACGTGGCCGACCTGAAGAATCTGACGGATCGCCTTGGGGTTGACCGCCCCGTCGTGCACGGACACAGCTACGGAACCGCCATCGCGATCGAATACGCGAAGAAGCACCCGTGCCGGGGCGTGGTGTTGCACGCGGGCGGGGATCACGACCTGACGCCCGGATGGGAGAAGCCTCTGCTTCGACTTTTTATGGCGTTGCGACTGTACCGCGTCTTTCCGGAAGCCACGTTGATGCGAGCGCTCGCCCGCTGGGCAGCCTGTCACGAGGAAACGTCCCAAGATCTCATTGAGGACTTCCTTCAGTCGAATCCAATGCCCCGCCGCCGGTCGGCCTGGAAGACGGTCACTGAGGCCTTCTGGGGGTATGACGGACGTTCTGACATCGATCGTGTAGAGGTGCCGGTGCTGGTGATCCACGGGCCCGCCGACCGGATCGTGCCCATGGAGGTGGCCCGAGGGACCGCACGCCGCCTTCCACACGGGGAATTCCATTCCATTGACCGTTCCGGACACGTCGCCACGGCGGAACGGCCTGCCGAATACAACCGGCTTCTCCGCCGGTTTATTAGAGTCTTGTTGTAGGGGGCAGGCTTCACCTCCAGCTCCTCGATTGCGATGTAAACCCCCGGCCCGCAACCAGCGCCTGGACCTGATCCGCCTTCACAACCCGAAGAAACTGCTCCAGCATACCCACGTGTTCGTCTGCTCCAGATTCCCCTCCGTGGCCAAAAGTCGTCCAGCCAACTGGAAAGGCCATCCCATTGTAGGTAGCTCCAGTCATTAGAACGTTCACTGCTGTTTGGCCGAAGTGCCACTCGGTTCGGACCATGAGGACTACGTAGGGAGGCCCGGCCGACACCAACTCAAGCAGAAACTGCCCAAGGGCCACGCAACCGAAATCAAACCCGGCAAAAAACGTCGGAGATCCCGGCATGTCGAATCGGTCTCGACCTGGAGCTTCCCCGCGTGGACCAGCTCGGCAAGGTTCGTCGTCGTTTGAATCGAGAGCGCTCGCATCAGGCGGGCCATCAGCTTCAACCGAGCCCGATCCCAGCCAAGCCGATCAGACAGAACGCGCATGAGTTAGTTCAGGGAGGGGAGCATGCGGTTGATTTGCGGCACTGATCGCGTTTGGTCTCGCGACCTTTACCGCCACAGGTCGACCCTACTCATTTTTGCCGTGTAGTGTGACTCAAGCGGGACGGGATGAAACCAGGTGGCAGGTGCCGATGCTGTTTCCACAACACCTCCCGTGCGAGGCCGTCTTGGGACTGCTACCCGGAAGGCTTTCTCATGAGCCGCATGCCGTTCAGGGTCACCACCAGCACGGAGGCCTCGTGGATGAGCATGCCGCCCGCCATGCCGACGGCTCCGTAGAACACCCCGCCGAGCAGTCCGGCGACCGTCAGGAGCGCAATCGTTACGTTTTGGCGGATGTTGAGAAGGGTTCGCCGGGAGAGGTCGATTGCGTCCGGGATTTTCAGCAGATCGTCGGCCATGAGCGCGACGTCGGCCGTCTCGACGGCCACGTCGGTGCCAGCCGCACCCATCGCAATGCCCACATCGGCGGTGGCCAGGGCGGGGGCGTCGTTGACCCCGTCGCCCACCATCGCGACCACCTCCCCCTCCTGCTGGAGCCGTTCGACGGCGGCGAGCTTCTCCTCGGGCATCTGCTCGGCCCGCACCTCCTCGATTCCCACCTGGTCGGCAATGGCCGTGGCCGTGCGCGCGTGGTCGCCGGTGAGCATGACGATCCGATTGAGCCCCGTATCCCGGAGCCGGCCCACGGCGGTGGCGGCCGTGTCGCGAAGGGGATCGGCGATGCCCAGAACGCCCTGCACCTCTTCGCCGACCGCCACCACCACGGCCGTTTGGCCCGCGTCCTGAATTGACGTCAGGCGCCCCCGGGCCGCCTCGCCGAGCTCGATTCCCCGTTCTTCCATCCACGCGGCCCGCCCGACGGCCACCTGCTCTCCCTCGATCACGGCCCGGACGCCCCGTCCCGTCTCATTGGAAAACTGCTTCGGGGCCTCCCAGGTCGAGGCGCCCGGCACGGCCTCCTGAATGGCCTGGGCCAGGGGATGCTCGGAGCCGGCCTCCGCCCGGGCGGCCCAGCGCAGCACCTTGGCCTGGGCCGCGGACCACCCGCCACCGGTTCCCTCGTTCCTCTCAGGGATTCCCCTCTCTACCGTTCCCGCCGTCACCGGCGCCGGACGAAGCGCCACGACGTCCGTCACGCGGGGCCGCCCTTCGGTGAGCGTGCCCGTCTTGTCCAGCGCGAGCGCCGAGATCGTGCCGGCCTGTTCGAGGTGGGCGCCTCCCTTAATGAGAATGCCGTCGCGGGCCGCCCGGCCAATGCCCGCCACCACCGAAACCGGGGTCGCAATGACGAGCGCGCCCGGACACCCGACCACCAGCAGCGTGAGGGCCAGGTGCACGTTTCCCGTCAAGAACCCCACCCCGCCACTAACCGCAATGATCGCGGGGCTGTACCACTGCGCAAACCGGTCGATGACCCGCTGGGTAGGGGCTTGCGCCTCCTGGGCCTCCTCCACCCGCCGGATGATGCCCGCGAGCGTGGTGTCCCGTCCTGTACTGGTGGCGCGCACTTTCAGCAGGTTGCCCCGATTTACGGTGCCGGCGTACACCTCGTCGCCCTCCTTCTTCTCGGCCGGCATCGACTCGCCGGTGATAGCACTCTCGTCGACGGCCGAGGCGCCCTGAATCACCGTCCCGTCGACCGGAAGGTTGGCCCCGGGCTTGACGACGACCGTCTCCCCGGTCTCGACCGCCCGGGCGGGCACCTCTTGCTGCTGCCCGTCCCGAACGACAATCGCGGTGGAGGGCGCCTGGTCGATGAGGTCACCCAGGGCGCTCCGGGTCCGGCGCATCGTCCGCGCCTCCAGGTACGCCCCCAGCGTAAAGAGGAAGGTCACCGCAGCGGCCTCCCAGTACTCGCCGATGAGAACGGCCCCCAGGGCCGCCACCGTGACGAGCAGCTCGATGCTGACGTCCCCGTTCCACAGACTCCGTCCCGCCCGCCAGGCGATGTCGGCTCCCGCAATAATTGCGGCGCCCACCATGAGCACCGATCGAAGCGCCATTAGGCCGGCCCCGTAATCGGCGAGGAGCGCCAGGCCGATGAGCAGGCCGCTACTTGCCGTGATCGCCTCCTGGCGGCGCCGGGGATTGGAGAGCCAGTCCGTGGGCGGAAAACGGCCGAAGAGCCGTCGGACGAGAGAACGCATAAAATCGGATCGGAATCGATGAAATAGAGGGAGAAGGAGATTTAGCGCGTTAGAAGGCCGACACCTCCGCGTCGTACCCGGCCTGCTGGACGACCCGGGTGAGGTCGTCCTCAGTGACCGCATCGGCGTCGTATTCGACCTCAATGCGCCCGGTGTTGAAGTGGACGGTGGCGTCTCGGACCCCCTCTGTGCCAGTGAGCATCTTTTCGATCTTGCTCACGCACGACGGGCAGGAGAGCTCTTGGCTTCGGAGCGTCGTTTGCATGGGCGGTGTGGCTGTTGGGTGAGAGATCCTTGCGTGCTGAATGCTGAAATCAGTCCCGTTTCAGTCGTCCTCCCTCCCCCCTTCAAGGGCGTGAAGGACGAGGCAGTCCTCGGCGCCGCCGTGTTTTTGGCACGCCTCGGCGAGTTCGGTGAGCTTCTCCTCGATCCGCTGCAGATCGCGGATCTTGCCTCTCACCTCCTCGATCTTTTCCTCCGTCTTCTCCCGGACCTCCTCTCCGGCCTCCGGATCGGCCCGGAGCGAGAGCAACTCGCGGATCTCCTCGAGCGTAAAGCCGAGCTCCTGGGCCCGCTTGACGAACCGGATGTGGGCCAGGTGCTCACCACTGAACTGGCGGTGGCCCGCCGCGCTGCGCGGGACCGGCGGAAGGAGGTCTCGCTCCTCGTAGTAGCGAACGGTGTGGATATTAACCCCCGCTCGCTCGGCGATTTCGCCTGTCGATAGCATCGGCATGGGCTCTTTGGTCGGGATTGTTCGTCGGGAATGTGCGGGGCTCTACGGCCTAGAGTAGGGTCTAGGGTTTCGGGCAGGCGCGTGGATACCACGAATCTTCACATCCGAGGAGATGTCGGATCGGGAATCGAGGCGCCACCGACTGAGACGTGGAGGGTCACTTCGCCGGGACTCCGGACCGCTTCTCGTCGGAGACGTCGGCTGAACTGGGCTCCGGGGCGGTCGGGAGGGTCACGGTAACACGCGTGCCCTCTCCCGGCGTCGAGTCGATCTGGAGTTGGCCGTCGTGCTCCTCGACGATGCGGCAGGCGAGCGAAAGCCCGAGCCCGCTTCCCTCCGCCTCCACGTTTCCGGCGCCTGCGCCCCGGTAGAAGCGATCCGTGACGCGCTCGACCTCGCCGGGCTCCATCCCCACCCCGGTGTCGGTACAGGTGAGACGCACCGGGCCGGACCCCTCCCGTTCGACGGCAACCGTCACCTCACCCTCTGGCGTGTACTTGAGGGCGTTGTCGACGAGGTTGCGGACCGCTTCGCGCAGGAGATCGGGCTGCCCTTCGACCCAGGCCGCATCGTCGGTCTCGGCGGTGAGCGACAGCCCCTTCTCCTCGGCCCGTGGCTGGAACGAAGCGACCTCCTCCTCCGCAATCGCGGCGAGATCGACGGGCGTCCGCTCGACCGCGTCCGATCGGTCGAGCCGGGTCAACGTCAGCAGGGCGCGCAGGGCGCGTGTCAGCTCACCCAGCTTCGCGTCGAGGAGGCGAAGCGTCTCTCGGTAGCTCTCCGCGTCCCGATCGCGGCGCAGGGCAACCTCGACGTGGCCGTGCAGCACCGTCAGTGGCGTTTGCAGTTCGTGGGCCGCGTTGGCGGTAAACGTGCGCAGCGCATCGACGTGCTCCTTGATGCGATCGAGCAGGGCATTAAGCGCGTGCCCCAGCGTGGCGGTCTCGCGGTCGGCCCCAGAGGGGATCTCGACGCGCGTGTCGAGGTCTTCGGACGTGATGGACCGTGCCCCCTTCGTGATGCGCCGAAGCGGGCGCAGCACCCGCCCGGCCGACCAGCCGACCAGCGCGAGAAGTCCCGCCGTCAGGACGGCCCAGAGTCCCACCAGGCCTGCCCCAAACGTCCACAGCATCGCGTGGCGGGCCGGAACGACCCGGCTCACCTGCACGAACCCTACCGTCTTCCCCTTCGATCCGCGGAGGGGGCGAGTTCGGTAGTAGAGCCTGCGCCCATCGACCTCGAAGGTGTGGAGGGTGGGCACCCAAAACCCCGACGTGTGGGGCTCAAATGGACGGTCCGGATAGGCCCCCGACAGGGAGTCGACGTTGGCCGACGCTCGTACGAGCTCCCCGTTTGAGTCGAACACCTGAACAAAGACCGGGTCGATCCGACCTGTGGCGAGGCGGTGGTGCACTTCGTTCCAGGCGTACTCCTCCACGTTGAGCTGGCCATTGCGGACCCGGACATTGGCCTGCACTTCCTTCACTTCGAACTTGAGAGCATTGAGGGCGCTCGAATGGACGGTTACGTAGGCCGCCCCCCACGCGATCAGGGCCAGCGCCGCGAAGGCCCCTGCGAGGGCCGGCCCGACAGTCGTCAGCAGGCGGCGGCGAAATGACGGGCGCACCTGCTCGTCCCCTTGCCCCGCCTGGCTGTTATCGTGAGCGGGCGTTTTCATCGAGAGCTCGGGGGCGATCTGTCGGTCGACGCCGTCGGCTCATCAGCCCGCGAGGAGGTCCCTTCCGCTCCGCACGACACATACCGATAGCCGATGCCCCGTACGGTCTCGAGGGGATTCTCGCAACCGACTTCTTCGAGCTTGCGGCGGACGTAGTTTACGTACACGTCGATCAAATTCGTCCCGCGATCAAAGTCGTGGCCCCAGACCTCCCGGTGAATGGTGTCCCGACCCAGCGCCTGTCCTTTCCGCGCCATGAAAAACGCAAGCAGGTCGAACTCGGTTGGGGTTAGGTCGACCTCCTCTCCGTCGTAGGTGCAGGTACGGGCGACTGGATCGAGCCGGAGAGGCCCGTCCTCGAGGCGACCCGGCCGGTCGGGGCTTTCCACGCGCCGCAGCAGGGCCTCGATGCGGGCAACGAGCTCGTCGAACGCGAACGGCTTCGGCAGGTAGTCGTCCGCTCCGGCGCGGAGGCCCCGAACGCGATCCTCGACGGCATCGAGCGCGGTCAGCATCAGGACCGGAAGGGCCGGCCGGTGCAGCCGCAGCCGCTCACAGACCTTCAGTCCGGAGAGGTCGGGCAGCCGGATGTCGAGCAGCACGAGGTCGATTCCCCCCTGTCGGGCGTACTCCAATCCGCGCCGGCCGGTCTCCACCCAGCTCACCTCGTAGCCCTCCTCCTCCAACCCCTGCTGGACGAAGGAGGCTACGTCGGGCTCATCCTCGACGAGAAGAAGGTGCCGGTCCTGGGGGTCGGGCATGGCACGGGCAGTTCTGGTCGTCTCGCGGTCTTCTTGTACGCACGTTCCCGAAACGATGTCCGAGCTCGTCTCGTCCGCAGGACGGAAACGAGGGACTACTCGCTTTCGGAGTCGCCGGACTCGGTTTCGGGAGTGGCAGGGGAGTCGACGGCGGTGGTGCTGGCGCGAAGCTCGGGATGGTTGATCTTTCCCCCTAGATTTGCGGTGTACACCACCACGCCGCTCGTGAGGAGGGCGAGCACGAGGACGGCCTGCACGGTCCAGCGCGCGAGTTGCTGCCGCACGCTTTCAAGCACCAGGGCACCGAGCGCCCCGAGGCCCGTCGCGACGCTCGCAATCAGCGCGTACCAGGCCCACGTCTCGTGCGCCTCGATGGCGTCGTGGGACACGCCGGCCGCCCCCTCGATGATTTCCTCGGCCGGTTCTCCGGTCAGGTAAACCGCCACGGCCACCGCTCCGACGAAGACGAGCAGGCCGAGGCTGACGTTCTGCACGGTCTCCTGCCCGCGCCACAGCCCATAGGCGAGAAATACGGCGCCGAGGAGCGTGCCGAGAACAGGGATGTGATTGAGAGCGAGGTGGAGTTGAGCGGCGGTCATGGCTCAGTGGGGCAGATTGTGAAGAAAATCGGAGATGGGGGTCGTCTTGCCGGTGTAGGAACGGCGAGACGAACGTAATCTCGGCCGCCTCACTTCTTTTGACGGCGGGAGCCCAATCCGGGGTCCTATGGCAGAGGGTAAAGCTGGTTAGAGAGTGGTTAGAACACGCCCCGGCTCTTCTTTCCGAGAGTCTATTGAGCGAAGGCAGCGCCCCCTCCCGAACCGCCATGTGTCGAGACTCATCAGGAGAGGTTCTGCTATGGAGTGGGGTATACGCAGAATCTCGGCCGGGTCCTCTTTCAAGCGATCGACCTCATCGGCCGAGACCTCGGTAAAAAACCACGGGTCCAGAGTCGTGAGATGACAGGATTAGGACTTATACCAAATGCTGAGGATCACTATACAGATTGAGCAGTTGCTGGCCGTCGAATCGTACCGGCCAAGAAATGCCGCCCCTCATGTACAACCTCCCCGAAATTACCGAGTCGACCGAGCAGCTTGAGAAGCTCGTTCGCAAGGAAAAAGACGCCCAAATCCAGCGCCGATTCCAGATGCTTCTTCTGCTGAAAACCGGGGAGGCCAAAAGCCGAAGCGGAGCGGCTCGCCAACTGGACGTCCACCGCCACACGGTGTCCGACTGGGTCGACCTCTACGAAGAGGGAGGCATCGAGAAGATTCAGGAGGTCGAAGATCCGGGACCGGAGCCAGGCCAGGAGTCGATTCCCCCCGAGGTGATGGAGACCCTGAAAAAGCGGCTCTCCGACCCGGAGGGCTTCGGCAGCTACAAGGAAATCCAGCGCTGGCTCGCTGAGGAGCAGGGCGTAGAGCTTCCCTACTCGACGGTTCATGGCATTGTGCGCTACGAGCTTAACGCTAAACCAAAGGCCCCGCGGCCCAGCCATCCAAAAAAAACGAGCAGGAACAAATAGACTTCCAGGAGGGCCTTCCCGACCTGCTTTCGGGCGTTTTGGAGGGAGCCAGTCGGCCTGTGCGGCTGTTTTGCCAGGACGAGTGTCGGATTGGGCTGATGCCCATCACGAGGCATCGAATTACCTTACCCGGCGTGAAGCCGATCCAGGAGTCGAAACCAGGCTACGAATACTTCTACCTCTACGGAGCGGTCGAACCGGAAACCGGACAGCGGTTTTTCACCGAGCACGAACGGCTAAACAGCGATTGCTTCCAAGTCTTCCTCGACCGGTTTGCGGAGACGTTTCCCCGCAGCCACAACGTCCTCATCCTGGACAACGGCCAGTTTCACAAAGCGAAGAAGCTCTCGATTCCGAAAAACGTCGAGTTGACGTTTCTTCCTCCATATAGCCCCGAGCTCAATCCAGTCGAGCGGCTCTGGCAGGACATAAAAGACCGGCTGGCCTTTGACTTCTACGAGCACTTATCGAGCCTGCGACAAAAGACCCGGATGGTTCTTCACAGTTACACCAATGAAGCGATCAAGTCCCTGACCGGATACAGCTACCTGCTGAAGGCCACACATGTACTGTCATCCTAGGTAACTGGTATTACATGCTTGCGACTGAAAGGACCGTTTCCCATCTGGAAGAAGAGTGCGTAGCAGTGCTATGCTCCGTCGAAGGAAACAGCCTTCCTAAGCCAACTGGTAGATCAGGCGGCGGACCCCGATTCACGACTGGCGGATCTGATCGACTGAGGCGTGCACCTTGAGCGTAAGCTGACGGGCGTTTTTGTCACTCCAGCTCATTCTCTTAGTCGACCCACCAGTCCAACTTTTCGGGCGCACCTCGCCTTCTTTTTGCTCCGGCAGTGATTCTCGGAAAGCCTCGTACAAAACCGAGGTGTACGTTTGGAGCTATGCGAACTGCCCACCGGAAATTTGCCCTTTTCCTTCCGAGGTGTTTACCTGTCACATAAGCGCACTTATGTGACAGGTGCGGCCCGTGGGCCCGCCCCAAATCAGCGCCGACAGGACTGCCCATTTTCAGCGATCCAGATTCCAAGCACCTCTTTCCACGACCGATGGCCGACGCCGAAGAGGATGCTTCCAAGGGAGACGCGTCCGCTGAGGACACTTCCACTGAGGACGCTTCCGTTGAGGAAGCTCCCGCTGAGGAAACTCCCGCTGAGGAAACTCCCGAAACGCTCCCCGCCAGATCTGGCCGGCTGGCCGCCCCCGAACGGCAGTCGGAGGCGCGCAGGGACGCTCCTGTAGATGACTCTCCTGCCGAGGACTCTCCTGCGGATGACCCTGTCGAAGAAGCTGTCGCTGAGGAAGCGTTCGCCGACGGAGCGTTTGCTGAAGAAGCGTTCGCCGAAGACATCGCGGGTGCAGAGGACTTCTCCCAGAAAGCCTTGTCCGAGCGGACCCGGAAGGCCTACCGTCGGGCCTGGGCCGACTTCAAAACGTACTGCGAGGAGGTCGGCAAAGACCCGCTTCCGGCCCGGCCCGTTACGGTCGCCGCCTATTTGAATAATCGTGCCCGCGCGCGCCCGACCGCCCGCGGCGCCCCGAAGGAGCGCTCCGGCGAGGGCCTGGCCGCCTCGACCTTGGGGCAGCGCCTCGCGGCCATTAAACATTTCCACGAGTCTGAGGGCCTCGCCTCCCCGACCACCCACCCTCAGGTCTCGAAGGTCATGCAGGGCATCCGAAACGACACCGGGCGCCAGGAGGCTCTTCCGAAGACGGAAGCGGCTCCGCTCGTGTCGAGTGATCTCAAGCAAGCCTTAGCGGTCCTGCCTGGAAGCGGCGCGGCGCCGCCTAGGTCGGAAACCGCCAAGCGCGCGAAGTGGCTGCGGGGCCTGCGCGATCGGGCCCTGCTTCTTCTGGGGTTTGCGACGGCCTTGAGGCCAAGGGAGCTGACCCAAGTTGAGAAAAAGCACGTGACCCGCGAGGTGAATAGCTCTATGGAGGGGCTCATTGTCCACATCCCCCGCTCGAAGGCCGACCAAGAAGCTCGGGGGCAAACGGTCACCGCCCTCAAAAACGAGGCGAGCCCGACCTACTGCCCGGTGCGGGCCCTCTCGCGCTGGCGGCGGACTGCTTCTATTGAGGAGGGACCGATTTTCAGAGGCGTGCGTCGGGACGGAACCGTGCTGCCGGAGGCGATCAGCTACCGGACGCTCAACCGGCTGGTTCAGCGGGCCTGCCGGGAGGCGGGCCTGGAGCCGGAGGGGTTTTCCTCCGCGAAGAAGCGGCGCTACTCGGCCCACTCCCTCAGGGCGGGCCACGTCACCGACGCCTCCTCCCGCGGGGCGCCGGACAACGTACTCATGATGCAAACGAGGCACGCGGACCCGAAGACGCTCCGGAAGTACGACCGGCCCGCCCAGCAGCTGGAGGAGTCCAGCTCGGCGTTCCTCGGATTGTATCAGGAGGAGTGATCCTACAGCGACCTGTGCGCCTTCCTTGGAGGCGGCGCTCAGAAGCGAAAAGACGCCTTTCCCTGCGGGGCGGCGGCGTTCTTTTCGGTCTGAGCGAGCCTGGGCCTCTCCCCTCCTTGATTCGAAGAGGATCTTTCCGTGCTAAGCGGCGGGCACTGGCCCCGGTGCCAGGATGCCCGAGTCTTCCGGCAGACACTTTGCTGAAGCCTCCCGAAAACAGATGAAGGAACAGCGATTGGATAGAAGTGTTGATTTTTGCACGTAAGTACATTTATTACTATCCAGGCTCGGTGCACGTCTCCAAGGAGAAGGCCCAGGAGGCCCTTTCGGTTTTTCGCGAGCATGGGGGACTGCTGCGCACCTCAGAGGCAAGGGAGCTGGGGATCCATCCCCGCACGCTGTACCACCTCCGCGACAGCGGCCAGCTCGACAGGCTCAGCCGCGGGCTGTACCGCGTAGCCGATCTCCCCCCTCTGTCCTACCCGGACCTAACCGTCGTGGCCGCCCGAAGCAACCCTGCCCGCATCTGCCTGATCTCGGCGCTGGACTTCCACGACCTGACGACCGAGGTCCCCCACGCCGTAGATGTCGCCCTTCCCGGGAACCGGCGCCCTCCAACCCTGGACCATCCGCCGATTCGGGTCTTTCGCATGTCGGGCGGGGCCCTTACCGAGGGCGTAGAGCACCATGAGATCGATGGGGTCGACGTAAAGATATTCGGTCCCGCGAAGACGGTTGCTGACTGCTTCAAGTTCCGGAACAGGACCGGGCTGGATACGGCCCTCGAAGGGCTCCGGACCTACCTCGAAAAGGCCCCTGGCCAAACCGAAGACCTGATGCACTACGCCCGCATCTGCCGGGTGGAGTCGGTCCTCCGCCCGTATGTGGAAGCGTTCTCTGTGCAATGAGGCACTATGGCGAAAAGAACGCTATCGCGGAGAGCACACTATCGCGGAGAGCACACTATCGCGGAGAGCACGCTATCGCGCTGACATCATCTCGTAGCCACCGGTCGACAAGCGCCCCCCCCCGCCTCACATAGCAGTAGCCTCCAATGAGCGACCGTGACCTGTCAAATGTACCTCAATCTGTTCACGACCGACTTCTCGGCCGGGCGCGCCAGTCGGATCGCCCCTTCAATGAGCTTCTGCTCTACTACGGGATCGAGCGGTTCCTCTACCGCCTTGCTCAGACCGAGCACGCCGAGCGGTTTGTCCTGAAAGGCGCGCTCCTGCTTCGCGCCGAGGGGGCAGGGCCCTCCCGGCCAACGAGAGACATCGACGTTCTGGACCTGGAGACGAGAAAAGAAAGCGTCGAGGAGGCCGTTCGAGACGCGATCGCCGCGGATGTCCCCAACGATGGCATGGAGTACGACCCGGAAACGGTGGACATCCAGGAAATCCGCCCCGGCAGGCAGTATCCGGGCTTGCAGGTCACATTCCGCGGCTACCTCGGCACGGCCCGCGCGGGGATGCAGATCGATGTAGGAACAGGGGATGTCGTAGAGCCCGGTCCCAAACAGATCGAATATCCGGGACTCTTGGACTACGACCGGCCAATTCTCCTGGGCTATCCCTTGGGGCAGGTGATCGCCGAGAAATTTGAGGCCATCGTTGACCTGGGGACCGCAAACACGCGGATGAAGGATTTCTACGACATCTGGTCTCTAAGCGAACGACGTGGATTTGAAGGCCCTTCGCTCCAAACGGCCATCGCGAACACCTTCGAAAGACGAAGCACGCCGGTTCCCTCCGAGCGGCCGGTCGCTTTTACGAAGACCTTTCTGGAGGCAGGCCGGAAAAGGAAGCAGTGGTCCTCGTTTACCGAAAAGGCGCGGCTGCCTGACCTGCCACCGCTTCCGGAAGTCCTCTCGGGGTTGGGGACGTTCCTGATGCCGCCAGCTCAGGCCACAGCTCGTGGCACCCGCTTCTTCGCGACCTGGCCGGAGGGTGGACCGTGGACCTCCCAGTCGTAAAGAAATACTGACGAGGCGGATGGCCTGCCATTAGGAGCGGGGTTTTGTATTGGAGCTGAACCTCAGAGCCCCCAACCAGGACTTTTTCTCAACCAGGACTTTTCTCCAACGGGCTGCTCGGAGCTTTTCCTTCCCCGCCAGAGCCATTCTCTACGAGACCGTTCTCCACGAGTTGGTCTCTACGATAGGATTGCCTGCTGGAGAGATAACGGCGTCGAAGTCGCCCTCGACCACATCCGGGGGGCTCCGGCCACGTATGCAGAGGTCAGTGCTTTGTCCAATCGTGTCCAGTTAGATTGGACAGCCGTACATGTTGGACACACCAATTTGCCGAGGCCTCTTTTCCCGACGCCGACGAAGCGGAGTTTGTTGCTTCAAAACCCGACGGGCTGAACAGCAATTGAGACACTCGATTCTGAATCAACTTCTGATACAAATCGCCCCCTCCTCAGCACCGCTCTGGCCGGGTGGGAACGTGGCCGAAAGGTTGCTGCAGAAAGGCTGGATTTTGCAGCATTCCCGGACGTCGGTCACAACGCACCAAGTGGGAGTTTCCCCTGAGTTCTCGGAAGCGAAAAAGAGCCCGTCGTAACGGGTTCGCTCCCCACTGGCTGGGTCACCTGCTTAGGGGGCAAAAAGGCACGCTCGTCGGTCGGCGTGCTCTTGGGGACCAGCGCGAAGCCCGAGAGGGAGAGGAGGCACAATCCGCCGGCCAGAAGGCTCAAAATGCGACCTGTAGTGACTCTCATGACGCTCATGGCGGACCCGTGTGTTTGCTGAGACGCAGTTGCGAGGAGCGGGCCCGGTGTAATCGTCGGATGAGAGGAGAGGTTGCACGAACGGGGCATATGATTGGCTTACAACTCTGTCAGACGGAGTCCAGCGCGGGGGCAGAGGTCAATCTCAGAGAACTGCCTTTCGTAAGGAGGAACCCAGCATCTATTCTGAGGCTCAAACGGCTTTATATGTAACGATGTCGTTACCGCAGAAACTCTGTATCATACTACAACCCATAGGAGCAAATGCGCAGTCTGACGACTCGACGCCCAAACCGACCATGAAACGAAAGCAGGCAGTGTTCGACGTGCCGGACATGAAGTGCAGCGGCTGCGCAGAGCGCGTGCAGTCGGTCCTCGGTCGCCTGGAGGGCGTGCAGTCCGCCTCTGCCGACCTGGAGGCGAAGACGGCGACGGCGGACTACGACGCGGATACGACAACGCCGGACGCGATTCTCGAGGCGATCGAGGAGGCCGGGTACTCTCCGACGCGCACCTGACCAGGCAGGCCCATCGCGCTCTCCCACCAACCCCGGAGTTCATCATGCCCACGACGCTCGCGGAGGAAACCAAAGACCGCCTGTTTCAGGACGAGCCGACCGGAGACAACGGCTATCGACGTCTTCGCACCCGCATCGACGGGATGCACTGCTCCCTCTGCACGGGGACGATCGAACAGGCCCTCGGCGAGCAGAAGGGCGTGGGCAAGGTGGCCGTGAGCCTCACCCATGAGCAGGCCCTTGTCGAGTACGACCCGAAGCAGATTGGGCCTGACGTGCTCGTGGGGACGCTCCGGGACGTTGGGTACGCGATCGCCGACCCGCGGAAGACCCGGCCGTTTGAGGAGCAGGAGGCGAAGCTCGCCTACGAAGGGCGCCGCTTCTTCGCGGCCATTGCCCTGAGCCTGGCGACAGTGGCCCTGATCGCCAATCCGGGGGCGCTGCGGTCGTTCGGGCTGTCGGCGGCCGTCTTTCTGAGCTTCGTGGCCTTCGGGTACCTCGTGCTGCGGGGCACGGGCAACAGGGTCGCCGTCGGGGGCAGCGCCGGACTGGCCGTGCTTGGGGGTGGCCTGTTTGCCCTGCGGCAGACGGGCGTCATCGGGGCGGCCGTGCCCTGGATCGTCGGAGGGTTTGCTGTTGCCATGGTATTCGGATTGGCCCTGCCCATTCTAAAGAAAGCGGCCCAGGCCCTCCGGCGCGGCATTCTCAACCAGCACGTGCTCGTGGAAATGGGCGCCTTTGCCGGCCTGATCGGGGGCACGATCGGGCTGGCGACGAACCTGCCGGGGTTCCCCTCGGCGGCGTTTTTTGCCGTGTCGGTGATGGTGCTCACCTACCACATTTTTTCGGAGTGGCTGGCCCTCATCGTGCAGACCCGAAGCGCACAGTCGGTCAAAAAGCTCCTCGACCTCCAGCCCGACACCGCGTGGGTTCTGCGGGACGGTGAGGAGGCAGAGGTGCCTGTCGAAGAGATCGTGACGGGCGATCGGGTACGCATCCGCCCCGGCGAGAAGGTGCCGGTCGACGGCGTCGTCCTTGAGGGCCGATCGGGCGTCGACGAGTCGCTGGTCACCGGCGAGCCGATGCCGGAGGAAAAGACCGAGGGCGACGAGGTAATTGGCGGCTCGATCAACCAGACCGGGACGCTGCTGGTGGAGGTAATGGCCACCGGGGACGAGAGCTTCTTAGAGCAGGTGGCCCGCCAGATCGAGGAGGCCCAGGCCCTGAAGCCCGGCCTGCTGCACCTCGTCGACCGGATGCTTCGGATCTACACCCCGACCGTGCTCACGCTTGCCGTGCTCGCCGCGCTCGGCTGGGGGCTCGGCACGCTCTGGCTCACCGGGACGATCGGCGTAGAGCGCGCGCTGTTCGCAGGACTGAGCGTGCTGGTGATGGGCTATCCGTGTGCAGTGGGCATCTCGGCGCCGCTCTCCATCGTGCGCGGGGCGGGCGAGGCGGCGGACAAGGGCATTCTCATGCGCACGGGCGAGTCATTTCAGGCGCTTCGCGCCGCCGGGCACGTGGTCCTGGATAAGACCGGGACGATCACCGAAGGGACCCCCACCGTCCAGGACTACGTGCCGAGCGGCGATACGAGTGCCGATGATCTGCTTGCGGCCGCCGCCGCGGTGGAAGCCCGCTCGGAGCATCCGCTGGCCGAGGCGGTCGTGGACGCCGCCCGTGAGCGGGACCTGTCGTGGCCGGAGGCCGAGGATTTTTCGTCGGTCACGGGAAAGGGCGTTGAGGCCCGGGTCGACGGCACCCGCATACGGGTCGGCAGCCTGCAGTACCTGGCCGAGACTGAATCGGTGGACATCGGGGCCCACCGCGAGCAGATCACAGCGTTTCAGGAGCGGGGCATGACGGTCATCGGCGTGGCCTGGGAGAGGGCGCTCCGCGGCCTGCTGGCCATCGGCGATCCGCTGAAGGACGACGCGAAGGAAGCCATCGACCGTCTCCACGCGGCTGGCCTCGATACGCACCTCCTGACCGGTGACACCGAGCGCACTGCCCGGGCGATTGCCGAGGAGGTGGGCATCGGCTCTATCCGTGCCGAGGTCCTTCCCGACGAGAAGGCCGAGCACCTGCGTTCAATGCAGGAGGAAGGCTCCCGGGTCGTGATGGTGGGCGACGGCATCAACGACGCCCCGGCCCTCATGCAGGCGGACGTGGGCATTGCCCTGGGCACCGGCACTGACATTGCCGTCGAGTCGGCCGACGTCATTATCATGACCGACCGCCTCACCGCCCTCCACGACGCCTACGAAATTAGCCGGTGGGGCTACCGCAAGATGACCCAGAACGTGGCACTGGCGTTTCTCTTCAACGGGGTCGGCATTCCGATCGCCGCTACCGGCCTTCTCCATCCGGTGTGGGCGATGGTCGCGATGGCCGCGAGCGTCTCGTCGATTTTCGTAAACTCCCTCTGGGGCCGAGGGGACCTCTTTACCGACACGATTCGAAGCGTTGGTCAGCCTCTATCAAAAGACGCGGCCCTTTCCTGATGAGTGCTCTGCTTCCTCCTGCGAAACCTCAATGATCTGCTGCCTCCGTTTCGCCCAATTTGAGAGCGCCTGCCTCATGGCCGGAGTGCTTTGGCTTTGCCTGACGTCCCCGGCCGTGGGACAGGGCGGGCATGGACCCGCCTTCGGGCTCGCCACCCCGACCCTCCCGCAGGGCGGATGGAACTACAACGCGACCCTGATGTCGGTAGAAACCGGCGAACGCGGCCTCATGACGCGCCAGTCCCTCTGGTACGGGCTCACCGAGCACCTGCAGCTTAACGCCTCGGTACCAGTCGTACTCCGGTCGGGTCCTTCCGTGCCCACGACGCGGGGTGGGACCATGATGGGTGGGCTCTCTTCGATGGAGGTCTCCGCCTACTGGCGGTTTCACCGGCAGTACCTGGGCGTCGGGAAGCGATTCGAGTCGACGCTGCTCGTCGGTGGTCTGTATCCGATCCGGAACTATAGCGAGGGCCGCCGCTCCGGCCCCGGCGTTCACCTTGCCGCCGTGACCGGATATGCCTCGCGCTCGGTCTACGGCTGGGCCGGAGGCGGCTACCAGCACTACGTGCCCAGTGAGGGGGCCCGCCCGGGCGATCTGCGGTATGGAAGCCTGGTTATAGGCTGGCGCCCGGGCTATTTTCGCAGGCCGTCCACGCCGGACTGGCGCCTCTTCGCCGAGGCGCTCGGCGAAAGCGTAGGGCCGGAGCGACGAGAGGGGGTGGCCGTAAGCGGTACCGGCGGTGAGAAGGTTTTCGTGGGGCCCACCACCCTGGGGCTCTACGGGGCGTGGGGCCTGAGCGCCGGCGCGTTGTTTCCGCTCTACCAGGACGTGCCTCCGACAAGGGAAGAAGGTCCGCGACTGATGCTAAACTTTACGTACTGGTTCTAACCATCTGGTTCGAACCGTCCGCGGCTCGCGCAACTGCCAAAAAACGCCCGCAACGCACCGCCATGAGATCATTTAATCCCCGAACGGTCGCCCTTCTCGTGCTCTTCACCGTAGGGGGAGGGCTGGTCCTTCCCGCCCAGGCGCAGCTTCAGAAGATCGAGCAAACGATCTTTGGCATGGACTGCGCCCCCTGTGCCCACGCGATGGAGCAGAGCATCGGCTCGATGGACGGGGTCGAGGCCGTTTCAGTAAGCCTGAACAACGGGCTGGCGACCATCGACTTGTCCACGACGAACGCCCTCGAATATGAAAACATTCGGAAGGCCATTGCGAACGGCGGCTTTTCCGCGAGGAAGGCAACCCTCAAAGTCAGGGGGACGCTCCGGAGGCAGGGAGACCGGTGGGTCCTGGAGACCCCCACCGGCGAACAATTTGTGCTTCAGTCCAGCGCCAAGGAGGGCAGGGAAAAGGCCGCGTTCCAGGACCTGCATCCCAACCGACAGGTGATCGTGAGCGGGCAGGTCCCCGCCTCGCCCGAAACCGAGGGCCCCCGCTGGCCTCTGCGCCTCCATCAGGTTCGCTCCGCCACGTAAGTCGAGGCCAGTGCTTTCCATTTGAACAATCTCTGACCAATCCCCACGGGTAGTCCCGATGCTTCATCGAATCGTATCTTTCCCGCTTCCGTCCCTTTCTGGCCCTGCAGTTGCCGCCGGACTGCTGCTTCTTCTGCTTCCTCCGGCCGCCTCGGCCCAGCAGTCGTCTCAGGCCGTCCAGGTCCCCGACACGGCCGACGCCGTCGTCCAGGTTCGGGGCATGGCGTGCTCCGCCTGCGCGCGCCGGATGAAGAGGGCGCTCGAGGACGTGGACGGAGTCGACCGGGCCACGGTTCTTCTCAAGAAGCAGGACGTACTGCTTACGCTTAGCGCCCAGAAGACCCCGTCCGAGAAAATCCTCCGAGAGGCAGTGACAAGTGCCGGCTACGAGTTCCGAGGGGCCCTGTTCGCGAGAGAGGAGCAGACGGAAGAGTCAAGCGGATAGGCCCTGTCCCCGAGAAGCAATCAAGATCTGCGACATAGCCAGCGGGCCACTGTCCGATGGAATACGCTGAGCAAGATGCCGACGCGCCCGACAGCTGGCGCCAGAGCGTGGCGAATTTCCTGGCTCTCTTCACGAGCACAGGAACGCTCATCTGCTGCGCCTTGCCGTCGGCCCTGGCGGCTCTCGCCGGCGGCTCGGCTGTCGTCTCGCTCATTTCAGCGGTGCCGTGGCTCGTGCCGCTCTCGCAGAACAAAGAGTGGATCTTCCTGGGAGCCGGGCTTATGATCGCGCTGAGCGCATTTCTCACCTTTCGGCCGAAAGGCACGGTTGCGTGCACGATTGCGGGGGGAGAAGGCTGCCGCGTGGCCAGCCGGTTTCAGAAGGGACTGTTTTGGCTTTCGGCGGGCATTTACGGGATCGGGGGGTTTTTTGCCTACGGTCTCCTTCCGGTGATGAGGCTTTTTGGCGCCTGAGGCCCCGTTGACGGGACCGCTCGAGAAGCAGGCTTTGCGCGGCTTCCAAGCCCAGATCGTACAGACTCCCTCATGGTTGGGCTGTCCGCTCCATTTTACCTCCACGTAGCACTCTGGGCCGCCGGGCTCCACGGCGTCTGGGAGTACGGGCAGGTGATACCGTTCTACCGCTGCTGGGGCCGCTGGACAACGTGGCAGCGGATCTGGATTCTTCCGGCCGCTACGCTGGGGGACGCCGTCGCCTCGATCGCCTTCGCTGCCGGAACGGCCGCGCTTCTTGGCCCATCGGCAGTCCGGCCGCTCAGTCTTCCGGGGGCATCGATGCTTCTCGGGCTGGGACTGGGGGGAGGCGTTCTTTTCGAGACCGTGGCCCTGAACCTCGACTTTTGGCGGTACAAAGAGGCAATGCCCACGCTCCGGATCGCCGGGCACGACCTGGGCCTCGCCCCTGTACTTCAGATGACCGTGTTGCCGGTTCTCTCAATCTGGATTGCCGGCTGATTGGCTTGTAGTGGCTCAGAACTGCTCATTATCCAACACCCTTTCAGCCATGGACGGCATGACCCGCGGCGAGGTGGCCGAGAAGGCCGACGTCAATCCCGAAACCCTCCGTTACTACGAGCGGGAGAACCTCATCCCGAAGCCGCCCCGCTCGGACGGGGGCTTTCGTCTCTACGACGAGAGCTACGTAGGGCGGCTCCGCTTCATCCGGCGGGCGAAGGAGCTCGGCTTTACGCTGGCCGAAATCCGAGAGCTGCTGGACCTGCGCGTCGATGAGGAGGCGACGTGCCGGGACGTTCGGGGCCGGGCAGAGGCGAAAATCGAGGAGGTAGAGGCAAAGATCGAGGACCTGCGGCGGATTCGAGACGCCCTGACCACGCTGGCCGACGCCTGCCGGGAGCAGGGCGGCCCGATGAGCGAGTGCCCGATTCTCGACGCCTTGGAACGCCAGTCGGGAGCAAGCGGCCTCTCGGCCTCCTCTCTGCGTTCGGAGGAGGAATCGAATTCGTAAGCCAGCCTCCGGCAACGATCGACTCCGGTCGGAGCCCTCGTTCTTTTCCGCGACGAACCATCTGGCGCAGGCGCTATGAGCACACCGAGCGACACCGATACGAACTGGAGCCTGGCCGCGGCCCTCGGGGCTGCGCTTGGGGCCTCCGCCTGCTGCACGATCCCGCTTGCGCTGGTGAGCCTGGGGATCGGTGGGGCGTGGATCGGCGGTCTCACGGCGCTGGCCCCGTACCGATGGCTCTTCGTAGGTCTGGCCATCGCCGCCCTGGCCTACGCCGGGTACAACGAGTGGCGGCTCAGCCAGCAGCCAGGCTGTGACTGCCCGACGATCTTCTCCTCACGGGCGCGCCGCTCCGTGCTCGGGCTCGGGGCACTTGCGGTGTTGGTCCTCGTCGCGAGTCCCTGGCTGCTCGGCGTCTCGACCAGCAGTACGACCCAGCAGGCACAGGCTACGACGGCTGGATCGGGGCAGAGAGGAGCCTCGGCCACGCCTACGTCGTTTCGGCAAGTCGTCCTGGAGGTGGAAGGGATGACCTGCGCGGCGTGCCCTCGGGCCGTTAAAACGGCGCTGAAGGGAGTCGACGGTGTGTACAGCGTTGAGGCAACTCTTAAGCCGCCCGAAGCGGTTGTCCGCTTCGATCCGAAGACGGTCTCGGTGGAGGATCTGACCAAAGCCACCGCAGGCGCCGGGTTCCCCTCGTCGCCGAAATCCCCCTCCTAACGTCCCGATTCCATGCCCAAACTCTCCATCGAACTCACGTCCACGATCACCTGTCCAGAGTGCGACCGGGAAACGGAGGTGGAGATGCCCACCGAAAGCTGCCAATTCTTCTGGGAGTGCCCAGTGTGCGAGGCGGTGCTCCGGGCGGACGAGGGGGACTGCTGTGTCTTCTGCTCGTATGGGACGGTGCCCTGCCCATCGGTTCAACGGCAAGATGAGGCCTGCTGCTAAGCCCCCGGTGTGACAGATACCCGTCGAGTCCTCTCGCTTGAGGCGTGTGGTCCCTTCGCGTGGAAGGCAGTCTCTACCTTACTCAAAAACGATCATCCTTTTCTGCAATGGCGATAACCTGCCAACTCGTGCCGATTTACATAATTGCCGACGGCTGATGGCACCGCTGCCGTTTTGAATTGTGGAATCGGTCTGAAGCAGGCTTTTATCTCATCACAAGCCCGCCGTCTACGATCAGATTCTGTCCAGTGATGGCGCGAGAACGGGGAGAGGCCATCATGAGAACGGCGTCGGCCACCTCCTCCGGCGTAGTTACTTGGCCACGGGGCGTGTTCTGGGCGATGAGGTCGAATACCTCGTCGGGCGTTGCGGCGCTGGCATCGGTGGTGTCGAGGAGGCCCCCAGACACCATGTTGACGGTGATGTTCTTTCCTCCCAGCTCACTGGCCATGTTGCGCACGGAGCCGAGCAGTGCGGCCTTGCTCGTGGTGTAGTCGTGGTATGGGACGACAGGGTCTTGCACGAGGTTCGAGCCGATGGCTACGAAACGCCCCTCCTCTGCCGTCTCCATGCCGGGCAGGGCGGCCTGCAGGAGGTGGAGGGCTCCTCGCACCGAGCCGTCGATTTGCGCCTGGTAATCGGACCAATCGATGGCATCGGCCTCCGGACGGTCGGCAGGGTCGAAGCGGAAGTCTACGAGGGCGTTGTGGACGACTGTGGTAACCGGATCCCCGAAATACTCGGCCGCCGCATCGACCATTTCAGCGACAGCGTCCGGGTCGCGAATATCGGCCTGGTAAGAGAGCGCGTCCCCGGAGCCGTCCATGTCAGCGATAGCAGTGGCTAACTCTTGTGCGGCGGTGTCGCTCTGGTGATAGTTCACGACAACGCGGGACCCTTCACGACCGAAAGCACGGGCGATGGCTGCCCCGAGACCACGGCTGGCGCCGGAGATGAGGACGACTTGTTCTTCGAGAGACAGCATGACAAATCAGAGCTTCGTTCAAGGGCGAATGAACGAAGCCAGGGGCCATCCAGCCGGGAACCATCCAAGAGGCGGTCGGATGGCGCGTGACCCGGATGGCGGCGCGGACGTGTGGCCAGCGAGACGATCGCGACAGGACTGCTGGCGGATCGCGATGGCTTTCCTGCGCCGGTACGAGCCGGATCAGGTTCGAGGAGTGTGGTCTCAGCCCGAGCGCCGGGCACCCCCAGCTTCACTTTGTACGATTGCTTAATGAAGCCGAACGCTATGGGAATTACAACGACGGTGGCTTTCGTGCAGTTGCCCCGTGCCGAGAGCGAGAAAAAAGAGGAATCCTCACGTGGCGGGTACGTCTTCAATGAGATGTTTCAAAAACGGTGGTTTTTGAAGCAAAATACTGGCGTCCTTCCTAAGCCTCGTCTTCGGCCTGGTTTACGGGGCCCTCCTCCTGTCTCTCCCTGAGCGCTTCTCGGGCGGTTGGAGGGGAGCAGTCGGCGTGGGGGTCGGGTGGGGCGCTCTACTTTGGCTGGTTGCGGCCGGGATCGTTATGCCGCTTTGGCTAAACCTCGTCGGCGTTCCGGCCCAGATGCCGAACCTGGGCCTGCATGGCCTCGAGGCCCACGTCGTCTGGGGCGCGGCACTGGGCCTGGGGTATGAGGCAAGTCGGCGATGGGTCTTTCAGGCCAGTCCAGATGAGAGCTGGGGGACTGGGCGCTGGGAAGCAAGCCCCTGGAAGTAGGCTGTTCGTAGAGGGATCTCGAATCCGGCCGATTCGGTCGGCAGAGAGTTGGGTTTTGAAAAGGCCGATTCAATGCGGACCGCGACGCGGGGAGGGCGGCTCGAACTCAAAGGTGCCCGTCTCGATCATCTTGAGGATCTGCCCAATGGTCGGGCGGTCGCCCCAGAAGGTTCCGACGTGGGCCAGCCGGACGGTGCCCTCCGGGTCGATGATCACGGTGGTGGGCCGGTTGACCTGTTCGGAATGGACGGCATACTGCCACGGGTCGATGCCGTACCGGAGCCCGACCGCGGCGCCCCGGTCCACCAGGTGGGGCCACCAGATCTCGTCGGGGTACCGGTCGTGCGGATGGCCCCCAGGCAGATCCTCGGCAAACCAGTACGACGGGCGGAGCTCCTTGCCTTCCATCACGCGGCAGCGGTAGCGGTCGTGGCACTCCAGGGTGGCGACCTTTGCGCCCAGCTCCCGGAACCGCTCTTCCCGGTCGATCAGCCCGTGAAATTCTTTATGACAAACGGGACACCAGTCGGCGAACACCCAGATTAGAACCACAAACCCGTCCCCGAGAGCGCCCGAGAGAGCCCACGGCGTTCCCTCCGTATCCTCAAGAGTGAAGCCCGGCGCCGGGTCTCCTTCCCGGACGCGCCCAAAGGTGGATTCGTCTATGGCGGCAAAGGCCTCCGCCACGGCCGGCTCCGCGGGCTTGTTCTTGCGGATCCGGTCGAGGGCCACCGCGCACTGGTGCCGTACGTCCCTGTGCTCTTCGGTCTCCAACGGCCCGGCAACCGCCTCGCTCGGCGCCCCGACCTGCCCAAGCGCGATCGCCGCCTGGGAGCGGACCACCGGCTCGGGGTCGCCGCGGAGGAGGCGGCTCAGGGCCTCGGTGGCGGACTCTTCTCCGAGGATGCCGAGGGCCGCTGCCGCGAGGTGGCGAACGTGCTCGTCGTCTCGCTCCAGAAGCGCCCGGACGGCCCGTGGACGCTCTCGGCCCTCGCGGACGAGGTCGCGCAGGGCCAGGGCGCGGACGCGCCAGTCGTCGTTTTGAAGATCTTCTACGCCGTCCTTCCACGTGTCGGGGTCGACGGTAAATCCGTTGTGGACGGGGGCAAATGAATGCCCACCGACGCGCTTGGCGACGGCCTCGGCGGATGCGGCATCAGTGCTCATACAGGCTCACGTCTCGACACAAGGGACAGGCCATTTAAAATTAGGCCTCATTCCCGACCAGGGGGTACCCGGCCCTCCGCCACCCCGCGTAGCCGTCCTCAAAGTCGAGCACGTTGGAGTAGCCCATCTCTTCGAGCTTCCGGGCCGCCTTCGGGGAGGCCTCGCAGTCAGCATTGGCGCAGTACACCACGATCGGCTCGTCCTTGTTCGGCACGAGGGTCTCTACGTTCTCCATTTCACCGACTGGGACGTTGATGGAGCCGGGAATGTGCTTCGCCTCGTGGGCCTCCCGGGGGAGCGCGTTGATGAGAACGGGGCGGCGGTCGCCTTCGAGCCTGCTTTTGAGCTCATCGGCGGAGATTGTCGTCAAAGCCTTTGGCATCGGCGGGTTGCGATTGGTGAGTGGAAAGCGCAGGGCCGAGGGCCTTCTCCAAAGAGACCCCAGCAAGATTCTCTGTCGAGGCAACGTCACCCTCCGTTACAGCGCCAACCGCGCTAAGAAACACCCTTCCCGCCAGTGGTTTCCACCATTGCTTTCAGGCCGTTATATTTGGTGTCCGCTCTTGGATAGAATTCAGCAATGGTCTTTCTCAACGGACGCGAGCCTGGCTGCAAGTCCCCCCGCGGGTTGATGTTGCTAGACCACCGGCGTAGAGAAGGGCCATGATCCGTTCGAGGCGACTCTGGCGGCTCTCCGATCGGTGGCTGCGCCGAAGCGAATATTCGCTGAGGTAGTGGTAGATGTTGCGCTCCGCGACTCCGCGGAACCCGTTCCACCACGGCCCCATGACCGACCATTCTGCCTCGGCGGTGTTGCAACATGCCCTGTCGTCGGTCACGTAGGTCTCTTCGTGATCGACGCTCCGGTGGTCGTAAGCTTCGCCTAGAAGGCCATATCCGCTGAAGTCGTCGGTGTCGATCCGGCTCCCTGGCTCCATGTGACGCCAGGCCGACTCGAAGAGGCTCTTCTGGTCGACTCCACGCCTGAGTTCAACCACACGAGCCCCGCCCTTCTTCCCCTCGCGCTCTACCCAAAGCACTGCAGGGGGGCGGTCGCCCTCCCAACTACCCCGTCCACGTTCGCTGAGCCCCCGCTCGCGGGCTTCTCGACCTCCGGCGGTCGTCTTGCCTTCTGGCTCGTCGCCTTCTGCTTTGTTGTTCTCCGCTTCGCCGCCTTTTGCCTCAGGATCTCCGGAGGCTAGCTCTCGCCCCTGTTGCCCCCCTTTCAAATGCACGTCGTCGGCTTCGACCTCTCCTGCAGGTGGCCCGAGCCACTCCTCCCGTCGCTCGTGGATAGCTTCTCGGATCACCTCCGACAAGCGACAGGCCGTCTTGTAGGTGTGGGGCAGGTCCTCCGCAATCGAATTGATCGAACGGTCCTTGTCCATCTGCTTAGGTCACGTAGACCCACACCGGGAGACCTACGTTCGCGTTCTCGATGAACGTCTCCGACCTGTCGGTAAACCAGCGCCCACACTCCTCGCACTCCTGGCGGTAGAGATGATCTCGGTACTCAGTGGTCCGAACGGCCACGTCTGAAGACCCGCACTCCACCTGTTCCGGCCCATCGGGCCAACGAAGTTGGCGCCAAGTCTCCGCGCAGTCCTCGGCGTCGGGCAAGAAGGACTCCTCACTCAAGGCCATAGCAAATCAGCGCGTGTCAATGCTTCGGGCTGAACGGGACGATTGGCACGATTTCAGGCAATGCGCGTTTCTACACAGGAGCGAAGACGATTTCGTAGCATCCCCAGTACCGGCAGGCTCCCTGCGCACTTCTTACTACCTTGGTCCTTGCTACATCGGGTTGTTATCACGTCAGATTGTTATCACGTCAGGGAGGTGTTCTTTGACGACGTCTCTTCCACCGAGGTGCCCTCCGCCGGACGGAGAATGACGAGGAGCCTCGTACCTTCTCCTTCCACGAGCCGCTCCTCGGCACTTGCGACTCGCCACCCGCGCCGTAGCCACGTTGCTACTGCCGGATGCTTGTCGATCGAATCCGGAGAACGATACGGCAACAGGAGAAGAAGAGCGCCCTGCGGAGGAGCCGACTCGCCAACCGGATTTCGGGGCGCTCGTGGGGTGGATTGCGAACCAGTTTCCGGCTGGCCGCCCGTCGGGGACTCGGGGCCATCTGAGGAATCAGGCGAGGACTGGGAGGTAGAACCCGACCGGTGGAGAGGCCGCGCCTTGTGGGAGGGGGAGGACATCGGCACTGTTCGGCTTTGAAAAAAAGCGGTGGGAGCCCATTTGCGGAAGCGCTTCCAAAAACGTCGCATCTGTTGGTGCGGCCTGATGGGAGCCGTTACACCCACCTGCACCGGTACCTGCACTGGCACCGCGTCTTTTCAACCCTGCAACCAGCATGGGCGGAGTCGGGCTGGACACAAGCAGTCTGGACGCAAGCAGTCTGAACACAGGCAGTCTGGACACGACGGTGTAGGTATATCCGCGTCGGTATACCTGTGTAGGCAGGCCCAGCGCAGAGCGAGGAGCCGGAACGGAACCAGCCCCGCAAGTCCTCCAGCCCCGCAAGTCCTCCCGCCCCGCAAGTCCTACGGGCCGCCCACGACCTTCCAATCGGTGGTTCCCTTCCGATCGGGACGGCTATCGCTTCGGGACGGCTATCGCTCGGTGAGAAGATCCTGGCGGACTGCCTCCGGTTTGGGGGAGTTCGATCAAAACGGGACTTCCGTTCAGCCACGGGCAGAATGATTCGATAAACTAATGTCTAGCGGGTATTCCTCCTACGAGAAGTCGACTGGAACGATTGACACGAAAAGATTCACTTTTTTACTTCCGGGTCGCTCTTCAGAGTCTCGGTTCATAGGAGTTCGGCGAGGTCCGCCTTCCGATTCAGGGAAGCCTTGCTGATCATCGGATCAAACTGCGTCCCGGCCTCCTCCTCAATCGTTTCGAAGGCAAACTCAACCGGCACGGCGTCTCGGTAGGGACGGTCGTGGGTCATGGCGTCGATGGTGTCGGCTACGGCCACGATGCGGGCCTCCAGGGGGATTTCCTCCCCCTCAATTCCGTCGGGGTATCCGTTTCCATCCCACTGTTCGTGATGATAACGGGCAATTTTCTCTACCATCCGAACAAGGTCGGACCGCCCCCCGGAAAGAAGGTCTGCCCCGATCGTCGTATGGGCTTTCATCTCCTCGTATTCGTCGTCGGTAAGCCGGCCAGACTTGAGTAAAATCTCATCGGGAATCCCGATCTTGCCGACGTCGTGGAGGGGCGCGGCCTTTTCAATTCGGTCCTGCCAGGCGGGGGACTGCTCTATCTCGGTGGCCAGCATTCTTGACATTTGCCCAACCCGCTGGATGTGCCGCCCGGTTTCGCAGTGTCGATGCTCAGCGGCACGTGCCAGTCGGCGAAGGGACTCGCGCCGAGTGCGCTCGATCTCTCGGCGGCGCCGACGCTGATCGGTGATGTCTCGGAGGGTCCCAACGATCGTCGTGACTAGCTTGTCGGACCGATGGGGCATGCCGTGAATCTCGATCCAGGTGCACGTCCCAACCTTCTCTTTGAGCGGAACCTCTACGCTGAAGGAGTCTTCCCGCTCAATCGCCTAGGTGATCTCGTCGCGGATCTCCTCTTGATCTGCGGGTCGTATCCGGCCAAAAAGCGCCTCCAGTCCCGAGAACTCTCCGCTGAGGCAGAGCATCCGACGTGCGCCTTCGGTCCAAAACACCTCCCACGCCTGGATGTCAAGCTCCCAGGCCCCCACGTCTGCCACCGTTTGTACACGCTGGAACAGGCTTCGGGTGCGCCTAAGCCGGTGTCGGGTCTTAAGAAGCTGTTCGTTCTGCCGGGCCCGCTCAATCGCCCGGCCAATCCCCTGGGCCACCAATTCTGCGGCCGCCCGTTCGGCCTCCGTAAAGGGCTCGTCCCGAGCCGTCCGGGACGCAAAACTGACGGTCCCGTACAGCCTTTCGCCGACGACAACTTTGGTTCCCAGATAGCAGGCCATCCCGGACTCTTCGTACGCCATGTCTTCGGCCCATCCCTCCGCCGGAGCATCGGCAATTGACTGCGTGTCCCCTTCCGCTAGTACTGTCCGGCAGTAGGTGTCCGACAACGAGGACTGACTCCCGGTCTGATTCGAGAGGCCGACCGCCTCGGTCACCGTATGGGTTCCGTCAGCCGGGTCGATACGGGCGAGTTGTCCGGCCTCTACCCCAAGCCGATCGACACCGATTCGAAGAAGGTCCTGAATCGTACTGCCTGTGTCGGCATCGTCCCGGGCAACAATCGCCCGAAGATGAGCCTCCCAGTCTTCATCTCGGCTGGACGGGGATGAAACCTGCGGATCGGACATTCCGGAATGGGCCTGCGGGTCGGCCATGTAGCGAAGCAGCGGGCGTTCATGTGGTCGCTCCCGTCACTGACGGAAGCAACCTCTCCAATGCTGCACAAGAGCGTGCGTGGTCACTGTGCGCTGCCTGAGCGTATAGCAGTGACGGAGGAGAGCGGCACGTTACGGAGAGCGTCCTGAAGATACTCCTCCCTCCTCAGCGTGCCCCGGATCGACGGAGAATTTCGGCTCGTCCCGCACTCCCCCCTTACGCTGAAGCTTGCTCCGTCGTCTTCGAGAACGACTCCAACAGCTGCGCCACGCCCCACGCCTGCGCCGGGGTGCCGCGGGGCGTGAAG
>NZ_JBDGQQ010000173.1:0-10008 GCF_042218895.1 Salinibacter sp.
CGAGCCGCTCGGGCTCGTTGGTCGAGACTGGAAGGGGCATGGCAGGATGCTCAGACAGCAAAGAAACTGTGTAATTCCTAACCAGTGCCGAGCGGCGGAGTTGGAGAAGGACCCAGAAATTCTTGTACTGAATTCGGTCCTCTCCGCAATTCCGGATACAGTTGAGTCCCGATAGCGGACGGCACTGCTTTCAGTTGTCCGTTCGCCCCCTCTGAGCGATTCAGGCGGACGGAATTTCGGGGGGCGTAGGGTCGGCCCGCTTCTGCAACGCTGCGCCGCCGTAACGTCCACCTGCCCTGGGGAACCGAGTGGCGCGTCACCCCGCGACACCGTCCACAGGACTCTGGGATGCGCTCTGTTCTGACCGTTCTTCTCGCTCTGTCGTTCGTCCTTCCCGCCTCCGGCCAGTCGGGGTCTGATCCGGGCACGGCCGGTTCCCTTGCGGGATTTAGTGAAGAGGCCCAGGCCCTGGCGCGGCAGGTTCGCCAGTCCGTCGTACAGGTCAAGGTCCGACGGGTGCAGGGGCTCCAACGCCCCGGCGGAGAGGCCCCGCTGTCCAAGGTGTCGGCGAGCGGATCCGGCTTTTTCGTGGGGTCGGAAGGATACATCGTCACGAACGCGCACGTCGTGGCGAAGGCCACCGAGGTGTGGGTGCAGCGCGCGGCCCCTCCCCCGCCATCCCCAGGAGAGAAGTCCATCCTTCGTCCCCGCGGGGCGCTCCTGGATGCAGAGATCGTCGGGCTCGACACCGAGACCGATGTCGCCGTGCTGAAGGTGTCTGGGGAGGGCTACCCAACGCTTTCCTTTGGCAACTCCGATCGGCTGCGTCGAGGGCAGGTCGTCTTCGCGTTCGGGAGTCCGATGCGGCTCGAAAACTCCATGACGATGGGAATCGTCAGTGCCACTGCCCGACAGCTACGCTCGGGGGACCCGATGATCTACGTGCAGACCGACGCGCCCATCAACCCGGGAAGCAGCGGGGGCCCGCTCGTCAATCAGGAGGGGAAGGTCGTGGGCATCAATACATTCAACGTCTCAAAATCTGGCGAGAGTGCAGGGCTCGGGTTTGCCGGGCCCAGCAACATCGTGGAAGCGGTCTACCGGCAGATTCGGGCCCACGGACATGTGCGCCGGGGCGTGGTCGGCGTGAACGCGCAGACCATCACGCCGGAGCTGGCCCAAAAGCTCGGTGTCAGCCAGGGGTACCGGGTCGTTCTCGCGGACGTGCTCCCGGGCAGTCCCGCCGAGCGAGCGGGGCTGCGACCGGGGGACATCGTAACCCACCTCGATGGTGAGCGGATGCACAACGCCCGCGAGTTCGACGTAAACCTGTATCCCAAGGCGGGAACAGTCGTGGAACTGGGGCTCGCCCGCAGGGACTCGACGTTCGAACAGCGCGTTCGGGTGGTGCAACGCCAGAATTCCTCCGCCCAGCTCGCGGAGATGGCCGACGCCGAAGATCACCTCGTCGGACGGCTCGGCATCCTGGGCCTTCCTCTCTCCGATGAAGTAGCCCAGCGGGTCCCCACTCTCCGCCTACCGTCCGGCGTAGTCGTAGCGGCCAGCAACCGTCCGCCCGCGCCCTGGGGCGACCAGCTGCGCCCCGGGGACGTGATCTACACTGTCGACGACGAGCGCGTCACGAGTCCTGACAGCCTTCGTTCTGTACTCCGCGACAAAGACAGTGGCACACGCGTTCTAGCGCACGTGCTCCGCGACGGGCGCATGCACTACCTGGTCCTACCCGTAGAGTGACTCTTCTCTGGGCTCACAGAGGCGACCCTCGTCGGACCGAGAACGCTCCCGATGTGCCGAAACAGCCCGACTCCGTGCTCGCGACGGGGGGCGGCACGGTCGGCCTCCGGGAACTGGCCGGAACGCGTTTCCCGGGGATCCAGAGGGGAGAGGGGGCCCTACTCGAACACGACCGACACCTCCAGGGGGATCTCGAGGGCCTGCACGATCGTGAGCGCTTCGGGCCGCACTTCGAACCCGCACTCGGCACAGTCGCTGCGGTAGCCGCAGAACAGGTCAACGTCGATATCCTCCTCCGCGGCGAGGGCCCGAAAATACTCCTGGTGGGGCCGCACCTGCTCCCACAGCCAGTTCAGATGCTTACTCAAAGGCGCTCCTCGGGATCGGGGAGACTCCAGTGCCCACAGGTCCTTGGGCCAGGGGCGGCCCAGAAGTCCTGGATCGCCGTGCTCATGCTGATGGGTCGGCGTCAGGCCGGTGACCGCCTCGATCTCGTCGTGTCGGTCGGCCGCACACATGACGCGGAGGGTGGCAGAGAAGCCAAACCGGACCTTTTCGTTCGGGGCGTTGCGAGACATGGATGCAGTGATTGGGTTGTCGCCAGGTTCCAGCCCAGACAGGAAAAACAGAAAGGTCGACGCTCCAGCACGTACTCGTCCGTCCGTCTCTCGGTATACAGTCGGACCGGGCCGTTACACCAACGAGGGGGATTCCTGCGGGCACACCTTCCCGAGGACGTTGGCCGGGACCATGACAGATGGGATGGAGGCAGGACTGGAATTTTTGCCGGAGACCTCCGGCTTTTTCGATGAACTGATTAAGATGTCAACGGCCATGACGGGGACCTATCCAGGGTCCCCTCCGTTAGCGAATTGAATTCACCTACATGTTTCTCTCCCCAGTGCCAGCTCTGTGGGAGACACAATTATCGCCTTCGACTTGATTCTGAACCGCGATGGCACCGCATAATCCGCAGACGTCGAGCCAGGGTGAGGATTCGCCGGAGAATCGAGCGGAAGCCCTCGCGCAAGACCAGCCCGACTTCGCGGGGGCGGTCCTCGAGGCGCTCCCCGGAATTGTTGTCGTGTTTGACGACGAAAACCGGCTTGTCTGGGGGAACCAGAACCTCCAAGAGGCGACTGGCCACGCGGCGCAGACGCTTCGCGGAATGACACCCTCCACGCTGTTTGCGGACGCCAGCGTCCAGACGGTCCAACAGATTCTGGAAACGGTCCGGGCCGGTACCGAGCCCGCGGCCGAAGACGTCGCACTCGTCACGGAACGGGGCCGAACGGTTTCCTGCACGTTCACCGGTGAGCGTCTCCCGGACGGGGCGGAACGCGCAGGCTGGGTGGTCGGCGTCGGGCGGAACCCCTCCATGCTCGATGTGGAGGCGCAGGCCCTTCGTCGCGAGCGAGACCGGCTGGCGGCGCTGTACGCAGGCCTGCCGAGCCCGGTGGTGCACTACGAAGTCCGAGGCGGAGAAGCCATCGTCCAGGGCGTAAACACCAAATTTGAGGAGGTCTTCGGCGTGTCGCAGGGCGCCATCTCGGGACAGGCCCTGGACGCCCACATTGCGCCGGGGGAGCGGGCTCGTCGGGCCGAATCCCTCACCCGGCAGGTGGTCGAAGAGGGAAGTGTGCAGGCCGAGGTCATCCGCGATACGGAAGACGGCCCCCGCCACTTCCGCCTCAACTCGGTGCTTTTTTCCGGCGGCTCGCGGCCGGAGGGATACGCCATTTACACAGACATTACCCGGCAGAAGGAGCGGGAGCAGACGCTCCGGGACGAACAGCAGGCCCTGCGGTCGATGTACCGCACTACCGCCGACCAGGATGCCTCCTTCGAGCAGAAGGTACAGCGGCTGATTGACCTTGGACGCGAGTACCTGTCACTCCCGTATGGGTTTTTGACCCGCATCTCGGAGGACACGCAGGAAATTGTCCAGGCGTCGGGGACTCATCCCTTGCTTCAACCGGGAGAATCCTGTCCCCTCTCGGAGTCATACTGCCGGAAGACAATCCAGAAGGGGAGCTTGCTCGCCGTTCGGGATGCCCCCAACGAGGGATGGACGGGGGATCCGGCCTACGAGATGTTCGACCTTGGAACTTATATCGGCTCGCAGATCCTTGTGGGGGAGGAGCTCTACGGCACGTTCTGCTTTGCTGCCACTGAGGCCCGAGACACGGCCTTTAGCGAGCGGGAGCAGACCTTCGTGGAGCTGATGACCCGCTGGGCCAGCTACGAGCTCGAGCAGCGTCGCGCCACCGAGCGCCTGGAGCGCCAGAACGAACGGCTCGACAGCTTCGCGGGCCTCGTGACCCATGACCTCCGCAATCCTCTGAACGTGGCGAAGGGCCGTCTTGAGCTCGCCAGAGAGGAAGGGGAGGACGAGGAACCTCCGAGCCACCTGGCGGCCGTCGGCCGGGCCCTGGACCGGATGGACGCGATCATCGACGACGTGCTCACCCTTACCTGGGGCGACCAGGACCTCGGCGCCGAGGATCTGGAGCACTGCGATCTCGCCCGCCTGGTCAGAGAGTCGTGGGAGCACGTGGACGGGTCCGACGCCACCCTCCAAGTCGAAAGCGACAGGGTCGTACTACGTGCCGATCCGGCTCGGCTCCAGCGACTCCTGGAGAACCTGTTCCGCAACGCCGTAGAGCACGGCGGGGAGGCAGTGTCGGTCCGGGTCGGGGAGTTGCCGGGCGGCTTCTACGTGGAGGACGACGGGTCGGGCATTCCCGAAGAGAAGCAGGAAAAAGTGCTGGAGGGCGGGTACTCCTCCCAGGAGGAAGGCACAGGACTGGGCCTCTCGATTGTCCAGGGCATCGCGGAGGCCCACGGGTGGTCGATCTTGGTCACCGAGGGCCGGGAGGGCGGAGCGCGGTTCGAAATCACAGATGTCGATGTCGGCGACTGAGGTCGACCTCTCTGAGTTAAAGGCGGGCACCCGCGAGCTCGAGCCTGAGACGGTCGCCGTGGCCAAGATTGCCGAAAACGTAGCCGTGGCATGCGGGGTCGGGCCCCGGCGCACGGGAGCTGGCCGACGGCGAGGGCGCGTAGGCGCGGTGTCCCGGCTTATGCTGGGAGGTCCCGACGTTCCCCTCAGTAGAGAAGCCCCGCCTCAGCAATCAGCAGGGCTGCCGTGATGGTGAGCAGAATCCCCAGTCCAATCTCCATCCACCGATCCGGCACGCGCTCCGCCAGAGCGGGTCCAAACTGGGCCCCTATGATGACGCCGGGGACCGTAAACAGCAGGAGGTTTCCCATCGTCGTGAGCTTGTCTGGGCCATTCTGCATGAGCTGGACGACGTGCCCGGACGAGGCGGCCAGCGCAGTAACGGCGACAACGAAGACCGTCGTTGCAACCGATACGCTACTGGGCACGCGGCAGCGCTGTAGGAGAAAGTAGCTGTTCAGCTCGCCGAGCCCGGAGGACACCAGTCCCATGAAGAAGCCACCGACCCCCGAAATGAAGCATCCCTCCACCTTGTTGCAGACCGTATAACAAATTTCTTCGCCGCGGGCAGTTGTGAGGCAGGTCTCCGCCGTCTCCGGCGCCTCGCGCGCCAGTGCCTCCAGCCGGTTCACGATTGCCGTGCCGGGCGCCCGAAAGAAGCTCATGGCGACGGCGAGGAGCCCCATGCCCAACATGATCTTCAGGAGCGCCACCTCGACATAGTGGGACAAGGTGGTGCCAACAAGAGCCGCGGGAACGGTCGCCATGAGCAACGTGCCCCCAATCTTGTAGTCGACCAGCCGGCGCCGGATGTACGCGTACATGCCGCTGCTGAATCCAAACCCCTCTACCACGAGTCCGCTCGCGATGGCGAGTCGCGGCGAAAGCCCGAGCCCCAGAATGAACAACGGGGCGTAGAACGTAGCGCCGCCGATCCCCGAAGCCATCCCGACGGTCGTTACGACGATCCCGATGGGGAGCATATACCAGAACTCAAAACTCATGGCACGGGGGGCAGGAGCGTGACAGACGAAAACGCAATGCTCTTTGAGCCGTCGATGATCATCCCTACCGCCGACGTCGACATTGGAGTCTAGGCTCTTCCTTCATCCAGAACGCACAGTCGAGGACAATTGTAGGGCGTGGACCGTGAATCCGGGTCAGCGGGGATATCAGAACTCCAGAGGGACTCCGGCGCAGATTAGTGCAGCCCAGCCTCGAACAGAAGCAGGCTCGCCGTGATGGTGAAGAGGCCCCCGATCCCAATTTCCATGGCCCGGTCCGACACGCGCTTCGCAAGTTCGGGGCCGAGTTGCGCGCCAATTACGACGCCCGGCACCGTAAACAGCAGCAGATTGCCCATCGTGGACAGGCCCGTCAGCCCGCCCTGGGCGACCTGATAGACGTGCCCGACGGACGCGATGAGGGCCGTGATCGCCACCACAAAGACGCTCGTGGCCACCGCCACGCTACTGGGCACCCGGCACCGCTGCAGGAGAAAATACCCGTTCAACTCGCCGAGCCCCGAGGAGACCATGCCGACGAAGAGGCCGCCGATGCCGGAGATGAGTCGGCCCTCGGTGGTGTTGCAGACCGTGTAGCAAATCTCCTCGCCCTCCGCCGTCACGAGGCAGGTTTCCGCCGAGTCCGGGTCTTCGTTGGCCATCTCTTCGAGCGTCTCCTGCACCTCCTCGTCCGGAGCCCGCAGAAAACTCACGGCCACGGCAAAGAGCCCCATCCCGAGAATGATCTTCAGGATGTCGGCGTTGGCGTAGTGGGCCACCACGACGCCGATGATGGCGGCGGGCACGGTGGCCGACAGAAGCATGCCGCCGACCCGGTAGTCGATGAGCTTCCGCCGTACGTACGCGTAGACCCCGCTGCCAAACCCGAACACCTCCACGATGAGTCCCGATCCGATTGCCAGATCGGGCGAGAGGCCCAGGCCGAGAATAAACAACGGGGAGAAGAAGGTGGCGCCCCCGACTCCTGACGCCATCGCGACCGTTGCGATGAGAATGCCGACGGGGAGCATGTACCAGAACTCGAGACTCATAGGACGAGCAGGGGGGCGATTCGCAGAGTGTCCTGTGGCCGGACAGGCAGAGATCGGGTGGGGGGGTAGTCGTCTCGCCGGTCTATTCAGCGCTGGAGGGCTCTGCCTCGGTCGTCTTCTCCCGCACGGTCTGAACCGTCGAGTAGGCGCTGTAGGCAATGAGGCCGACCACGAGTCCATAGACCCAGAGCGGGAGGTTCTCCCCCGCAATGAACAGGTAGACGTACGCCGATAGCACACACAGCGCAGTGGCCACCACGGGGAGAAAGGGCGAGCGCCCCTGCCGGAGGTTGCGCACAAGCCATGCCACCGACAGCCAGAAGAACGGGATGGCCCCGACCGAGATGCTGCCGAAGATGAGCGGATCCACCCCGTACTGCGCGCCGAGGCTGAAGAACCACTCCTTGAAAGAGGCCCAGAGGCTGGCGAGAAGGAGGAGGGCAGGTAGACCCGTCATATTCGCGAGCAAGATCTGAAGGGAAAAGCGACATCATACGTCCTGCGGGGCGACCATTCGTTACAGAACATTGCTGGTCGTGGCCGGGCCGGCGACTCAAAACTTTCCGCGTGCCCCACGCCCCGGTTCCGTTCTGTTCAGTGTGACGGCCCTTCGAGTCCCGGCACGAAGATCCCACTGCCGAGCCGGCTCGTCGCAACATCGTCTGCCACGTTTGCGTGAGCAATGGCCCGTTTCCTCTTCGGCTCGGGGTCCTTGCCCTCTTCATCGCAGGCGCAGCGGTGCCGGTGCAGGCCCCGCCCGGCGACCTGGCTATGGAAAGTGTGACCATCACGGGGGAGGACCTAAATCGGGCCGTCCCGTTCTACCGCGACGCCCTCTCGTTCACGCCGGTGGACATCACCACGCTCGTCAGGCCGAACGCTCGTTCGTCTCCCCGAGCATCGTAGAGAGGAGGGTCTGAAGCAATACAAGCCGACCGGCCGAGGGGGAGCCCATCCCCACCGGACCGGGTGACCCGGGCGGATCAGTTCTTGGACGCTCCGGCACAGGTCCGCCAGGCCGACGATAATCGGGATGAAGACGACGAGGCACTCACGTTGGCCCGCAGTTCAAATCGAGTCGTGGCTCAACGTGGCTCACAGCTCAAGCCGGCTCACGGCTCAGTGAATTGCTTCTGGAGCGGAGGCTACGGCCCGCCGGGCAGCAACCCACATGCTTTGCGGTCGTTGCGCTGGAGGAGACCCTGCAGGTGGAGGCCCCCGCACCAACCCCAATCAGTCCATGGACCGACCGAGCCTGCACGCTGGTTGGGGGCAACGGAGACATACCGAGCCCGGCGGCTGCAGTAGTGTGTAAAAAGGGTCGACGATCCCCGTCACAGACGGGCTGGACTCGGGAAAAACGGATGACCAATGCAGTACTGGTTCGCGACCGTTCGAGGGGCGAGCGGGGGGCGCGAGACTGTTCTCGCTTCGGGGCCGAGACGGGAACCCCAAAGCGGTCGATGTTTCGGTTTTCTGTCTAGTGAGCGGCAACCGGTCCTTCACGCGACCACGCCGGACCGTACCGATTCCCGACACGTTAGTGACCCACCGCAACCGCCTACCTGAGGCTAACATGCTCGGGAGGCAGCAGAGCCCCCCGAACCGCTCTAACCGCATTCTGTCGCGATGTCTCCTCCGCCATGGGTCAGCACTTCTCTTCCGAGAACCTTTCCCTGAGCGACAAGACCTCCGTTCTTCTCGTCGAAGAAGCTCCCGGCGATGCTCACCGATTCGAAAAGTTCCTTCGGAAAAGCAGTTGGGAGGCCATACTCCGGCGGGTGCAGGGCCTGGACGAGGGGCTAACGGCTCTCCGGGAAGATCCCCCGGATGTCGTGATCGTAGACCTCAATCTGCCGGATGAAGACGGAACCACCGCCATTGAGCACTGCGCTGCCGCTGCCCCGCAGGTCCCGATTGTGGCGCTCACGAGCTCAGACGCCATGCCGTCGGCCCGGTCGATCGAAGAGGCCGGCGCCGCCGAGTATCTTCGGAAAGACCGCCTCACGCCCGCGCTGATCGGAAAGACGCTTCGGTGGGTCCAGAAGCAGAGGCAGATGCAGGACACCATCCGGAGGCAGGATGCTTGGTTTCGCTCGATGACCGACAACGTCTCGGAGGGTGTTTTTCGGGCCGGGCCGACCGCTCGGATCGAGTACGCAAACGAGGCCTTTGCCGCCCTCTTCGGCTACGATCGGGGAGAAGAGATGCAGGGGATCGACTTCACGACGCTGTACGCGAATCCGGAGCAGAGGGGCCGGATGATGGCCGGCGAGGGGGCAGAACGAGCTGAGTTATCGTTTCGGCGTCCGGACGGAACGACGTTCACGGGGCTGCTGAACGCCACGGCAGCACGGGACCCGAACGGGAAGATCCAGCACTTTGATGGGGTCCTCGTCGATATCGACGAGCGGAAGGAGAGAGAGCGAAAGCTTCGCGTCCTGTCGGGGGCTGTTCAGAAGGCCCAGGAGGCGGTGTTGGTCACGGAGGCCGCCCCGCTCGACGAGCCGGGGCCGCAGATCGTCTACGCCAACGAGGCCTTCGAGGAGATGACCGGCTACGCCGAGGAGGAGATCCTCGGTGAGACCGCGCGCGTCCTGCAGGGGCCGGAGACGGACCGGGCCGTGCTCGACTCGCTGCGTGCAGCCCTGGAGGCGGGGGATCCCTGGGAAGGCGAAACGGTCAACTACCGGAAGGACGGGACTCCGTTCTACGTGCAATGGAATGTGGCGCCGGTTCGAAATGAGAATGGAGACATCGAGCATTGGGTGTCCATCCAGCGGGACGTGACCGAGGAGCGAAACCGCGAGGAGAGGCTCCGCAGGCAGAAGAGCCTGCTCGAGCAGGCCCAGCGGCTGGCGGGGGCATGGGAGGTCGACCTCGAGGCCGAAGAGATGTCCTGGTCGGACAAGATCTACGAGATCCACGAGCTTGACCCCTCGGCGGAGCTGACCGCCGAGGAAAGCTTTCAATTCTGCGCGCCAGAGGCACGCCAAAAGGTCCAGGAGGCTTTTGAGCGGTGCGCCGAGGAGGGAGAGCCCTACGACCTGGAGCTCCCCATCGTCACCGCGGAGGGCAACCGGCGGTGGGTGCGCACGGTGGGCGCGCCGGCCGAGACGGAGGAGGGAGAGGTGACGAAGGTGGCGGGCGCCTTCCAGGACATCACCGAGCGGAAGGAGGCCGAGCGCAAGCTCCGGCGCAGCCGCGAGCGGTACCGGTCGCTCTTCCGGGACTC
>NZ_JBDGQQ010000174.1:0-27264 GCF_042218895.1 Salinibacter sp.
GGTGCCCACCGCCAGCACCACGGTGGCCGCCACCTCGTCGGCGACGCCCCGGCTTACCGGCAGGTCGTCGGGCGGCTTGCGGACGTCCCAGATCGTCGCGTCATGGGCCTCGGCGAGCGCCGCAAACTCCTCGTCCGCCTGCAAGAAGTCGTGCAGGCCGGCCATCACGGTGCAACCCCGCCGCAGGGCCGCGCGGATGTCTGGGCGCCAGTCCTCGTCGAACCGTCCCCCGACGGTGGCGACCCCGATGGCGAGCGCGTCGACCGCCGCCTCCACCTCGTCCATCCGGGCAACAATCGGGGCGTCCGGGCCGCCGGGCAGCACGTCGGGGACGCGCCGTCCGGCGTTGGACCGGTCGATCACCGCCTGCACATCGTAGTCCCCGTAGCGGATCAGGCCCAGGGCCGTCTTGGCCTGGTCGTGGTCGGGAAACTTGTCGTGGGCCAGGAGGGCAATTCGATTCATGGGAGCACTTCAGAAGAACGACGCTCACACGCGAAATCCCCGCCAGTCTGTCGCCGGCGCTTTCTCCGCCGAGCCATCGGCGTCAGGAAGATAAGAACTGAATGACAGACGTTCTACGCCCCCGAACAGAACCGCGGCAATCGTACGTTGAAAGCGCCGAATGGGGAACGGAGGAGTCTTGCCGATCGATTTTGGGTCCACCCGCCATTATCGGATCGTCATGGACCACAGCGCTTGCCTTCTCCTCTACCGCCGAGCCTCAGAACTGGAGGTCTTTCTCGGCCACTTTGGCGGGCCGTACTGGTGGAACAAGGACGAAGGGGCCTGGACGATCCCGAAGGGCCTGATTGAGGACGACGAGGCCCCGTTCGACGCCGCGCGGCGGGAGTTCGAGGAGGAAACCGGCATCCGGCCGCCGTCGGAGAAGGATGCGTACGTCGACCTCGGCACCGTGAAGCAGTCGAGCCGCAAGCGGGTGGCGGCCTGGGCCATGAAGGCGGACGTGGATCCGGAGGCGCTGGAGAGCAACCGGTTCGAGATCGAGTGGCCCCCCGACTCGGGCACCACCCAGGAGTTTCTGGAGCTGGACCGGGCCGCGTACCTTCCACTGGACGAGGCGGCGGAGAAGATCGTGGAGGGGCAGCGCCCCTTCCTCGACCGGCTCCGGGAGGCATTGTCGACCGAAGGATGAGGGAACGACGAGTCCTCCTCGGTTCTCCTCGTAGTACCGCGTGCACGCCCCCTCCCGCCGGCGTTCGCGGCCCACGTCGAGTCGCGCCAACACAGGCACCTCTGCGTCGCTGGATCGGTGCAGCCGGGGGGTGTGATTGGCGGTGAAGGGCGAACAATCGGTAACAAACCCCCCGACACGCTGTGGGGCGAGGAGGGATTACAACTCTATCAGTATCTGGCCGGACCCCACCCAGAGATTTTTGCATTCCTCCTTTCGTTGTTACACCGCAAAAGCGTGAGCCAACTGCGACCGGAAGAATGAATCTTCCACCGCACGTCCTTTGGGACATCATAACTGCACCTTTTCTTCAAAGTGCGAGAGTGGTTACTTTTCATAGTGCGCGTTCTGAATGGTCGAGTGTAGAGGGGGCCGGGAGGTGCCCGCTCACACTCATGTCGTACTCTCTTCAACTGACCCCTTCCTTGTGCCGTGGATGATAGACAACACGTTTCCCGCCGCAAATTTCTCCAGCGCTTGGGAGCGCTCGGCGTTGTCGGAGCAGGAGCGCCCTCCCTCCTGGTTGCCTGCGACTCGGGGGGGTCCAACGGAGGAAATGTCGCCAGAACCTTCGAGGTGACCGTCGAGGAGATCACGAGCAGCTACCCGTACAGTGATCAAAACAACATCGGGACGGCCTTTGCGATCGATGGGGGACCGGGCGAGGTGATCACGCTTGAGCGTGGGCGTCGGTACGAGTTTGCGCTCCAGGAAAGTGTCCAGTCGGGGGCGGGGCCGGCCGGGTTTGCCCATCCCTTTTACATCGGACGAACCGCAGAGGGACAGGGAGGCGATGAGTTTAGTCAGGGCGTCGAAAACGCGAAATCCACGTCCGGCTCGGTCTTCTTCACGCCGCCCTCAGAGGCTCCGGATACGCTTTACTACCAGTGTGACATTCATGTGTACATGGGGGGGAAGATAGAAATCACTGGGTGAGAAAGGAGGGCGAGAAGAGTTCGGTATGGGAAATGGTTGAGGCCGATTCCGGAACCGTAGCTCTGCAGACCACCCGCGTACTCCCTGTCTCAATTACCCCTTATCCCCCGCATTTCTCATTCCTGTTCGATGCGCATGCCACTACTTCCCCCAAAAGCGCTATTCCAGGGGCCCTCCATCAGTGCCATCGTCCTTGCGGCGTGCGTGCTGGGACTTACTGGAATTGCGAATGCTCGTGCACAACGGGCCGTCGCGACCGTCGACTCCACCGAAAGCGTGGTCGACTACACCGGCTCGGCGCCGATGCACGACTGGACCGGAACGAGTCAGGACGTGGCGGGCCGCTTCATGCTCGATCCGGAGCATCCGGACAGTAGCCGCGCCGTGATTCGGGTGCCCGTCGCCAGCTTCGACAGCGGCAACGACCTACGCGACCGGAAGATGCGCACGGTGACCGAGGCCGACCAGCATCCGATCGTCGAGTTTCGGACGACATCTCTCCAGCCCGTACAGTGGGGGCGGGCCAGCGAGGGATACGCCGGACGATGGGCGGTGACCGGCGCCCTGACCTTCCACGGGCGCACCCACACGGTGGAGACCACAGCGGATGTGCGGATTAGCGATGGCCAGGTGCGAGTCCGGGCGAAGTTTCCCATTTCGCTGACCCGCTTCAACGTGGAGCGCCCCTCAATTCTGTGGGCGTCCGTCGCCGACACCATTCGCATTGACGCGCGCATCGTGGGCGATATAGAAAAGGCGCCGAGCGCGGCCCGTCGTTCCGGTGGTCCTCAGACCAAAGAAAACAGTGCCCGCAGTGAAACAGGACCGCTCCGCGACAGGAATGAAGGGGTCCTCGTCCCTCCGGCTCGGCGGGCAGGAGAAGAGAGGCCGAACGGGGAGAAGGCGGGGGCTGTGCGATAATCCGTCGTGCCTGACCGCCACACTTAGCCATGCGCACCTCTCGATTCATCGGTCTGCTCGCCGTTCTGATGACCCTCGCGGGAGGCACCCCCTGCGTCGCAGCTGCTCAGGCGACGGCCTCCACGCCGGGGGGCTCCGACGAAATGGGCGCCGCTCCCTCGCCCGACTCTTCGGAGGCCACGCCCGACACAGAGGCCCAGTCAGAGCGCTCTGCTTCCCCCGAGAACCCGATGCCGTTCAGTGGCTGGAAGGTGATCAATCTGCCAACGGGGCGGACCCTCGAAGGGGGCAATTGGCTCTTCCTGATCAGCCACCGCTTCAATCAGCCCGTTAATACGGGCTACGCCGGGTTCTACGGCCTCGACAGCGGGGCCACCATGTACCTGAGCTTAGGGTACGCCTTCACCGACCGTCTGCTCGTCACCCTAGGCCGTTCCGATCGCAGGGACAACGTCGAGTTGGAGACACGGTACGGGGCCGTGCACGAGCGGAATCCGAGTTGGCCCGTCGGCCTCTCCGTGCAGGGAGCCGTCAACTGGCTGACCCGAGATATCCCGGGCCAGCGCCGGTGGCGCTCGGCGGCGTTCAAGTACACGGCACAGGTGAGCCTGACGCGCACCGTGGTGGACCAGGTTGGGCTCGCGCTGGTGCCCGGCCTCACGCTGAATCCGGACGAGAATCTGGATGGGGAGACCCCCCTCGTGACCCTTGGGCTCGGAGCCCGCTGGAAGGTACAGGAGAAGGTGGCGCTCGTGGGGGAGTGGACTCCCGTTCTCTCGCGTCCTGACGCCATCGCCACAGCTCCGAATCGCCACGACACGTGGGCCGCCGGGGTCGAAATTACGACGGACGGGCACGTTTTCCAGGTCGTGGTGAGCAACGGCCGTGGGCTCACGACCGACCAGTACCTCAGCGGGGCCGACCTCGGCGGGGATATCGCGGACGGCAACGTACGCCTCGGGTTCAACATCTTTCGGATTCTCGACTTCTCGAAGTTTTAGGGAGGGGGGATTCCTGCCGATCCGTGCGCGTGCCGCCCGGATCGCCGGTTGTCGATCGAAGGTGATCCCGACCCTGACCGCAGAACCACACCATGGGTGAGTCCAACCGGATACAGAACGCCGAATGGACCGGGATGGAAACCGGGTACCTCCCGGCACGCACTCGAGAGGACGCGGCGCGTGTGCTCGTGGAGGGAATCGGGATCTTCGTAGGGCTGAGCGTCCTCCTCCGACTGCCCGATCTGGTCGCCGGAACCGTCCCCACCGACCCGGTCCGCTATCTCGAGCACCCGTTCCGGGCGTACTATCTCTTCAGCCTCGACCTTTTCGCGCTCGCCTCGCTTCTCTCGGTCGTCCCACATTCGGAGGAACGGTCCCGCGTCCGCGGCCTCGTGATGGGCAGCATCTTGTTTCTCCTGGTGTACCGCACGTACGACGCAGTGGTCGTCACGATGCTCCATCGGAGTCCCATCTTCTATGCCGACGCTTCCCATCTTGTGGGGGCTGTTTATCTGCTCGTGAATGCATCCCTGCCCATGACGGACGTCGCCACGGGGATAGCGGCGGTAGGGCTGTTCGGAGGGCTCATGTGGGCACTGCCGCCTCTGCTGCGTCGGCTCCATCGCGCCCTGGCCACGCCGGGGGGACGACGAGGCGTGCTCGTCGCCAACGCGATTGTGTGGCCGCTCGTTATTTTCGCTGCCATGGCGGACCATCGAGGGACATATCTGCGCCGGGCCACTTACCAGAGCGTCTGCCTGTCGACCACAGAGTGCCTCGTCCGGAACGTGAATGCCTCCTGGACCCTGCGCCACGAGGTAACGGAGCGGGCACAGGGGACGTCTGATTCGACTTATGTAGGCTACCAGTCGCTAGACTGGCAGCAGTCTCCGTCGCTGTATCTCGTCATGGTCGAGTCCTACGGTTCGATCCTGGCGGCGCCGGACAGCCCCGTGCCATACGACCAGTTCATGGCGCGCACCGCCGACTCGCTCCGGGCAGCCGGGTGGCACGCGGCGAGTGCACGGAGCAGGGCCCCGGTATTCGGGGGCCTTTCGTGGCTCAGTGTGGCCACGCTGTTTCTCGGCACGCCCGTCGAGCATCAGCCGATGTTCGACGTGCTGCGGCCGACGCTGCCGCGCCGTCCCCACCTCGTCCGGTTCCTTCGGCATCAGGGCTATGAGACTGCTACGCTTCAGCCCCCGGTCCGGACGCGGCCGGGGCTGCCTGTGGCCAATCCGTACGGGTTCGACCGCACGTTCTACCTGCACGACCTCAACTACGAGGGGCCTGACGTGGGATGGGGCATCGTGCCGGATCAGTACAGCCTGTCCGTTGCGCACGAGCGCTTCGTCGAGACGGCAGCGCCCCCGTTCTTCCTCTTCTTCGAGACCGTCACGTCCCACGGACCGTGGAGCACCCCACCCCCGCCCCTCGTGGACGATCCCGCCGCCCTGAATCGTTCTGAACCACGAGCACCGGGGCCTCCCGTCACCGACGCGTCCGGGGAAGAACCGGAGCGTCCGGGGTGGTCGACCCTCTCCCAGACCGAGCGCCTTTTCCGCACGATCCGGTATGACTGGCGCGTCCTGACGGATTACCTGCGCGCGGAGGCGCCCCCGAACAGTCTCGTCATCGTCGTGGGGGACCACCAGCCGTACTTTGCGGACACCAAGAGCCTGGCGACCCCTCTTCACGTGCTGAGCCAGCAGAAATCCCTGGTCCGCCGCTTCAAAAAATACGGGTTCGCTCCAGGGCTCCGGAGGACTGCCGCCGCTGACACCCTGCACCACGCCGGGCTGTATTCGCTACTCGTGCGCGTGCTCACAGCCCACGATCGTGCCCGACGGGGGCACGCCCCTGCGCCCCTTCCGCCGTATCGGCCTCGCGGTGTCGAGCGGGCCGCCCTCCTTCCCGATCATCCGTAACACAACTGCCGCATTGAGCCGTGCGTTCGTTCCCAACTCCCAGGCCGGTCACCGCGAAGGCGGACGTCCAGGCCTTCTTCGATGATCTGGCCCGACACTACGCCGAAAGACACGGCCCGGCCGAGGCCCTCCGCCGGCATCGGCTGCGCGTGCTCGCCCGGCATGCCCAGTTCGGGGCTTCCGACGTGGTGCTCGACGTGGGGTGCGGGGATGGCGCGCACCTGCGGGCCCTCGCGGACCGCATCGATCACGGGCTCGGGATCGACCTCTCGCCCCAGATGGTGCAGGCGGCCCGGGACCAGGCCCAGCATCCTTCGCTCACTTTTCGGGTGGGGGACGCCGAGCGCCTCGCGTCCGTGCCCGACGCCTCGGTTGACGCGGTGCTGTGTGTGGGGGTGCTGGAACACCTGTTGCACCCGGCCCGCGCGCTCCGGCAAATCGCCCGCGTGCTAAAGCCGTCGGGCCGCGTCGTGGCCCTCACGCTGAACGGGGATCACTGGTGGTACCGCCTCGCCGACCGCTTGGGCGTGCCGACGCGCCACCTCGCTACGGACCGGCGCCTCTCGCCCGCCCGGGCCCGCCGCCTGCTCCGCAAAAGTGGGCTTCGGCCCGACATTGGGTTCTGGCGCTTTGTGCCGAGCGGTGACCTGCCGCGGCCCTTGTCGGCCCTGTGCCGCGCGCTGGATCAGCTGGGGCAGCGGGTGGCTCCGTCGGCACTGCGGGGCGGCCTGCGACTCGTAGGACGGCCGGCGTGAGCCCGGCCCCTCAACGGTGAGGGGCCCCTTCACTCCCAATTTGCCAGTTCCTGTCCGGGGCGGAGGGTGAGCCCGACCAGCGTGGCGCCAAAGCCATTTTCGAGGTCGACCAGTTCTCGGAAAAATCCCCCGATCACCCCGGCCACCGAAGAGGAGGGATCGGCCTCTTGGCCGCAGGTTGGGCAGTAGTCCCCTGCGAAAATGCGCCCGCAGTTCGGGCACTCGGTGGTCTGGACAATGGCTTCGTCTTCCCGGTCGGGAGACATGAGGAGGTGGGCCTGTGGCGCCGGACAGACACTGAACAAGAACGCCCGCTCCCGGCGATCGTCGGGGAGGCAGACGGGTTTTCCCTGGCAAACCTTACGTCCCGGGAAATCAAATGGGTTGTCGCTATGACGTAAGTGAAGTTGGCAACGGTTCCGGGTTGGCCGATCACAGTTCCGGATCGACCTCTCGGTGCAGAGTACCGCCCGTCCTCGACCTTTGGGCGTACGCGTTGGGGAAACAACCGACGCTCAGGCGAAGAAGGGAACGGGGGGCAAGCATCGGTTGAACACTTCGGGGGCGGCAGAAGTGACACCGATCGGTTTTCAGTCTGTCTCCCCGGGCCCGGTTGTCCCCCACGATGCCCGACGCGGACGCCCGCTACGTCCCCATTGAGGACTACGCCGTCATTGGCGATTGCGCCAGCGCCGCCCTCGTGGGCAAGCACGGTTCGATCGACTGGCTCTGCTGGCCGCGGTTCGACAGCCCGTCGGTCTTCGCCGCCCTCCTCGACGCCGACGAGGGAGGGCACTTCCAAGTCTGCCCGGTCGGCGACTTTACGGTGGAGCGGCGCTACCTGGAGGACACCAACGTGCTAGAGACGACCTTCACGACGGATACGGGTGTGCTGCGGTTGACGGACGTAATGCCGGTGGCGGGCCGCGAGGCGTACCGGCGCGAGCTGTGGCCCGAGCACGAAATTCTCCGTCGGGTCGAGTGCCTGGAAGGAGAGGTGGAGGTCAGCGTCGTCTGCGATCCGCGGATCGAGTACGCCCGGATCGACCCGCCGTTGGAGGATCGAGGGCCACACGGATTCTTCTACAACCACGAGGAGGCCGTCCTGATCGTCCGAAGCGAACTGCCCCTCACCTTGTCGCGGGGACGGGGGGCGCTTTACGGCCAGCGAACGCTCCGGGCGGGCGAGCGGCACTTTCTCTCGCTCACGTACGATGAGGGGGAGCCGGCCGTCCTGCCCCTTCTGGGCGACCACGCCGAGCGCAAACTGGAGCGATCGGTGGGGTACTGGCACGACTGGGCCGAGCGCTGTGAGTATGAGGGCCCGTACCGGAACGCCGTCGTGCGGAGCGCCCTCACACTCAAGCTCATGACGTTCGCCCCGTCAGGGGCCATCGTGGCGGCCCCTACCACGTCGCTGCCCGAGGCCATCGGGGGGGAGCGCAACTGGGACTACCGGTACTGCTGGCTCCGCGACGCGGCCCTCACGCTGCGCGCGCTCTATGAGCTAGGCTACGAGGCAGAGGGCCGTGCCTTTTTCTCGTGGCTCCTGCACGCCACCCGCCTCACGGCGCCGAAGCTCTCAGTGCTCTACGACGTACACGGCAATTCGACCGTAGAGGAGCGGACGCTTCCTCACCTGGAAGGCTACCGCCAATCGCCCCCCGTCCGCGTCGGCAATGGCGCGCACGACCAGCTCCAGCTCGACACGTACGGTGAGCTCATCAGTGCGGCCTACGAGTTCGCCCGGCGGGAGGAGCGGCTGGACGACTGGCATGCCCGCCTGCTGCGGAGCCTCGGCGACGAGGTGTGCGAGCGGTGGCGGGCGCCGGACGAAGGCATCTGGGAGGTGCGCTCCGGGCGCCACCACCACACGTTCTCGAGGGCCATGTGCTGCGTGGCGCTGGAGCGGCTCGTGGCGTTGCGCGAGGCCGGCTACCTGCGGGTGGACGCCGACCGGTATCGGAGCGAGGCCGAGACGATTCGGGCCGCCGTGGAGGAGCAGGGCTACAACGAAGAGATGGGCAGCTACGTCGCCACGTTTGGCGGCGATCGGGTGGACGCGAGCCTGTTGTTGCTCCCGTTCTACGGCTACACCGAGGCCACCGCGCCGCGCATGGAATCGACCTTCACTCGCATCCACGAAGAACTGGCCCAGGAGGGGCTCCTGTACCGCTATCCGCCCGGTACCGACGACGGCCTCTCGTCCGAGGAGGGCGCCTTCGGCATCTGCAGCTTCTGGGACGAGGAGATGTTTGCCCGCCTCGGCCGCCTCGATGAGGCACGGGAGAATCTCAACAAGACGATCTCCTACGCCAACGACCTCGGTCTCTTTGCCGAAGAGATCGATCCAGACACGGGGGCCTTTTTGGGCAACTTCCCGCAGGCGTTCACGCACGTGGGCCTCATCAACGCCGTCCTCACCCTCGAAAGAGTGTCCGAGGATCCGTCCGACACCGCCCCCGCGCCTAACTGACTTCTCGCGTTGCGCAGTGTGGCGTTCGTCGTTTTGATCGCTGCCTGAATTCGACTCATGGTTCCCGCGCTTAGTCTCCACGTCGGCGAGGCCCTGCTCTGGGGCGTCTTCGCCACAGGCGTTCTGACCCTGCTAATGGCGGCGAGTCAGGGGCTCGGCTGGTCGCGCATGAGCTTTCCGTTCATGATCGGAAGCATGTTCACGTCGCACCGGAGCCGGGCCATGGCCCTCGGCTTCGCGCTACACTTTGGGTTCGGCATGACGTTCGCCCTTCTGTACGCGCTCGTCTTCGAGGGCTGGCAGTGGTCGTCGTGGTGGATTGGGGGACTGCTCGGCGTCTTCCACGGCCTGTTCATCCTCATCGTCGTGATGCCCGCCCTGCCGGACCTCCATCCGCGCATGGCCAGCAAGCACCACGGGCCTACGCCCACACGCCAACTGGAGCCCCCCGGCTTCATGGCGCTCAATTATGGACGCAATACGCCGGCCCTCACGCTCGCGGCCCATCTCGCCTACGGCGTTCTGCTCGGCGCATTTTATTGAGAAGGGAGGCGGGGAGAGCCCCTGCCCGCAATCTTCCAATCTTCTAACCTTCAACCTTCTACTCCCCCCGCGGCACCGCATTCAGGGGCTCGGAGTGCTGCACGTCGGGGATCGCGATGTAGGCATCGATCGACACGATGGCCTCATGGAGTTTGTCGGGCAGGATGTCCCAGTCGAAGTAGCGAGGACGAAGGGCCCGAAGATCGATGATTGTGATCTTGTTCTCCCGCAGATGCTTTGCGAAGGGGCCGTCCTCCCCGCCCAGCCAGGGAGTGCATTCACCACCTCCGCCCTGACCGGTCTTCGGAATCTGCCCGCTTTGGCAGTCGGCCATTACGTGAAATGTATCCTCGCCCCGTGCCCGGGCCCACTCCGCCATGAAGCCCCCGAGCGGAATGTAGATCCCTTCCGAGGAGTGTTTAGGGGTGTGGGCGTTTTTGTGGAAGACCTTGGGCGCCTCGCCGTGCTCGGCCTCCCACTGCCGAATGTGGTCGATCAGTTGCTCCTTCATGAGGGTCTCCCGGCGGACTCGGCTCTCGAAGAAAGAGCCGTCGGTCCGCACGTAAGGGGCGTAGATCGCGTTGCTTTCGAGGAGGGCATCGATGCGGGCCAGGGCCGTTTCGTCGCCCCGCGGTTCGAAGGCCGCTCGCAGCGCTTTCAGGGCCGATGGGGGAGCAGCCGCGACAGCCGGGCCTGTCTCCCCACCCCACGCCTCTTTCATCTTCGTACGGGTGTTCTGCACCGCTGTCCGCTCGCGGTCGGTCTTGGCCTCTTCGGCCAGCGCGTCGAGGTGCATCGGGAGGCTGTAGATGAACTCGTAGTCGATCCCCCAGATCGGCGCCCCGGCTTCGACCATGCGTGCCGCCATTTCCGACTCCTCCTTCCGGTTGAGGAAGGCAATCGGGGGGCTTTCGTAGCGGGTGACGAGATTCCTGAGCGCCGGGTAGCCGCCCTGTCGGAGGGCCTCGGTCGTCGCCTCCCCTGCGAACGAGCCGATTTCCAGGGCGACGGGGCCGTAGCCGTGGTCGCGCAGTCGCTCGTAGAGGGTGGCGGCAACCTTGGGAATCTCGGCGGTGCCGTGGCGCTCGCCCATCAGGAAGTGGTCGACCGCCCGGCCGCGAGCCTCCAGCCAGTCGGCGCCCGGGCCAGTGAGCTGTCCGTCCTCCAGCGTGGCGGTGTAGGTGTGGGCCGCCACGATGCTGTCGAAGGCCGCGCGGACGGCCGCTGAGTCCGGCTCCTGGGCGTGGGCGGAGGGAGATGCGATCCCAAGCAGGAAGAGAGCGGTGGTGAGGAAAATGGGCATCGCTCTACGAATCATCATGGGCGTCGAGAACCAGAATTGCGAAACAGAATGGGAGTGGAGTGGAAGCCGTGTCGGGCCAGCAGGCCGGTCGTGAGACGCATGATTCCGAGTAGCGTGCTGGTTAATTGCAGGAGGATCGGGTGTCGGGGGACGCTCGGGAAGAGGGCCGAGTGCCTCTCGGTCCACATACCGCTCCCTGCTCCAGTGTAGCAGACAGGGATCTCCGCGAGCAGGTTGCACCCAGCCCAAAAACGCTCGATGAATGACCGCGGCCGTGCCAAGTGTGAGGACTTCGCAGCCAGGGGGCCGAGGCGGGAGAGGAGGGATTGGGGGCTGCCCTCGCTCCTTACCCTCTGCTGAGTTTCACAGTCGAGACTTCGTCGTCGCTTTGGGCTTTGCTAAACGTCCCGGGGTTTAGGGTGTAGACGTAGGAGGAAAACGCGTCCGCCCCCAACCCTCAACCCAAAACCCGTAACCACCCGTGGTCCGCGTCGTTCTCTACGTCCTCGTCGCCCTCCTCGGCCTGGCCGTCGTGGGGTACTTCACCGTCGCCGCCCCGATCGCCGACGCCCGCTACAACAGGGTCCGGGCCGAGCCGCCCTACGACGCTTCCGCCCGGGCCGAGGCCCTCCACGATACCCTCATGGTGGCGGACCTGCACAACGACCTCCTCCTCTGGCCCCGCAATCCGCTTCAGCGCTACGACCGCGGCCACTCCGACGTCCCGCGGCTCCGGGAGGGCGGGGTGGGCCTGCAGGTGTTTGCCGCCGTCACGCAGGTGCCCTGGGGCCAGAGCTACCAGGGCACCGCCGCCGGCTCCGACCAGATCCCCTATCTTGTGGCGGCGGAGCGGTGGCCCCTCCGCACCTGGACGAGCCGCCTGGCGCGGGCCCGCTACCAGGCCCGCAAGCTCCGCCGTGCGGTGGGCCGGGGGGAGGGCCTGATGCTCCTCCGCACTCAGGCGGACCTCGATACCCTACTTGCAGGCCGGGAGGAGAACCCGAACGCGATGGGCACGCTTCTGGCCGTGGAGGGCCTGCACGCCCTGGAGGGAACGGTCGCAAACGTCGACACGCTCGTGGCCGACGGCTACCGCATGATGAGCCTCACCCACCTTTTCGACAACGCCCTCGGGGGCTCCTCGACCGGGATTGAGAAGGGGGGGCTTACCGACTTCGGGGAAGCGGTGCTTGAGCGCCTGAAGAAGAACGACGTCACCATCGACCTGGCCCACGCCTCCGAGGCCCTCATCGACGACGTGCTGGCGCGGACCTCCGAGCCGGTCGTGGTGAGCCACACCGGCGTCGACGCCACCTGTCCGAGCCCCCGCAACCTGAGCGACCGGCACGTCCGGGCCATCGCCAAGCAGGACGGGGTCATCGGCATCGGCCTCTGGGAGAAGGCCGTCTGCGGGCCCACCGCGGCGGCCACGGCCGAGGCGATGGCGCACGTCGCGGACCTGGTGGGGGCCAAGCACGTGGCCCTCGGCACCGACTACGACGGGACAGTGCTGGCGCCGTTCGAGGCAGGGGGGCTGCCGCTGCTAACGGAGGCGCTCCTGGAGGAAGGCTTCACGCCGCGCGAAGTGGAGCAAATTATGGGCGGGAACGTCGCTCGCGTGCTCCGACGAACCCTGCCGTCGGCAGAGGAAAACGAGTGAAAGACGATCCGCAGGGAAGCCGTCGCCCGGAACGTGATCTCGGGAGATGATCGTTTCAAAAGTGCCAGTCATTTCCGTCACGCTCGTTGACGAACGAAAATCACATTCTGACCCGGACATGGTTGCTCGGTGCAGCAACGCGCTTCGCTTCCGCCGTCCGCATGAGGGAATTGTGATTTTGGTAGTGGTGCTCCTGCTTGGCCTCACGCCGCCAGGGGCCACAGCCCAAAATCTGGGAACCGTAACAGGAACGGTCACGGACGCAGATGAGGGCACCCCCCTCATCGGGGCGACCGTTATGCTCCGAAAAATTGACGACCCGTCGGGGGTGCGGGAGACGAGGACCGGAGTGATTGGTACCTACCGGTTCACGCGGATCCGGCCCGGCCGCTACGTGCTCGAGATCTCGTCGCTCGGGTATCAGCGGCGCCGGATCCCGCTGACGCTCGAGATGGGCGAGTCGCGGGACATCGACGTCGAGCTACGGGTGGATCCCTTCAGTTTCAAGACCGTGGCGGAGACGCCGTCGCGGCGCCCGCAGCGACTCTTGGAGTCCCCGGCGTCGGTGTCCGTGCTGGAGCCGCAACGCATCCGCCGGGCGTCTGCAACCTCGTCGGTGGAGGCGCTTCGGTCCGTGGTGGGGGTCGACATGGCCCAGACCGGGGTCGACCGGCGGGAACTGGCCCTCCGCGGCTTCAACAGCGCGTTCTCGACGGCCCCCTACGTGCTCACGGACCACCGGGAAGCCGCCGCCCCGGCCCTCGGCCTGAACCTCTACAGCGTGATGCCGAACACGGCGCTCGACCTCGCCCGCATCGAGGCGGTGCGCGGCCCAGCCGGGGCTCTGTATGGGACGGGCGTGGACGGCGGTGTCCTCCACTTCGTCACGAAGGACCCGTTCCAGGATCCGGGCACCTCCCTCGCCCTGTCCGGCGGCTCCCGCTCGTACCTCAACGCCCAGTTCCGTCAGGCGGGCGTCCTTGGGAACACGGTGGGGTACAAGTTTACCGGCCAGTGGGGCCGGGCCGACGAGTGGGCGCTCGACCCGAACAATCGCCAGGACGCGGCAGAGCTCAGTCGGTACCGCGTGTACGAGGAGCGGAGTGCCGTGCCGGCGGGGCGCGACGCATCGCGAATTGACCGGGACGACGATGGGGACCCCGAATTCCGCCTCCGCCGGGAAGACCTCTACCGCCGATACAACGTGAACGGCATGCTAAAATACCGCTTCGGAAACGACACGGCCCTCAGCCTCCGCGGCGGCTACGCGTCCCTGACGAGTCCTCTGCAGTCGCCGATCGGCACGCTGCAGGCCTCCAACTTCGGGTACAGCTACGGCCAGCTCCGCCTGGAGGCCGGCGCCTTTTCCGCCCAGGTGGCCCTGAACCGCGACCTTCCCGAAAGCGAGGTGTACCGCCTTCGCACCGGCACCTTCGTGACCGACGAAGGGACGCAGGTCGACGGGCAGCTGCAGTACGCGTTTGGGGTCGACGCCCTCGACACTGAGGTCCTCGTCGGCGGAGAGGCCGACGGCACCTTCCTCCAACCGGCGGCGGTGGGGCCCGGCCCCGACGAAGACGAGTTCGCCACGGTCGGCACTTACCTCCAAACCACCACGTCCCTCGCTCCCTCGCTCTCGCTCACCCTGGCGGGCCGGGCCGATTATCTCAGCGTGCGGGAGGAGGTGCAGGTGTCGCCGCGGGCCGCACTCGTCTACACCCCGACCTCGCAGCACGCGCTCCGGGTCAGCTACAACCGCACCGTGTCGGTGCCCTCGGCGTCGCCCCTCCTTCGGATCGTCCCGGCGGCGCCCACGCCCCCGCAGGCCACCGAGACTCAGACCTTTGAGGCGGGGTACAAAGGCCAGTTTGCCAATCGGCTTCGGCTCAACGTGGACGGATACTACGAGACGCGGGACCACGTCCTCGTGCCAGCGGTGGGGGTGCCCGTTCAGTACCGGAGTGCCGGTAACATCGAGTACTGGGGACTGGACGTAGCCGCAGAGCTGAACGCCACCAGCGCACTCACGATTTTCGGCAACACCTCCGTCGTGAGCGACGATTCCTTTAGAGGCAATGGGGGAGCGGGGGCTATTGCACTCAATGCCCCAGCGCTCAAGGTGAAGGGCGGAGTTGACTACCGACTGCCCCGCTTCGACGCAAGCATTGGCGCCACCGCGCACTACGTCGACGACTTTCCGGTCCGCTTTGGGCCCTACACGGGCACGGTCGACGCCTACACCCTGCTCGACGTGCGGGCCCGGGCCACGGTCCCGACGGTGCCGGGGCTGAGCGTGAACGTCACCGCAAAGAACGTGCTCGGGAACAACCACCGCGAGTTCGTTGGCGCACCTGCACTGGGCCGCATGATCATCGCCCGACTCACCTACACCCTTTAGGGGCGGAAGTACGGACGTGTGGACGCATGGAAGAGGACAACGAGACAAGGCCGTGTCCATCGGCCCATCCACACCTGATAGTTCATTCGCTCTTTGGGCGTTCGGGGGGCCTCGTCGTTGCATCCGCGGGGGCTGATGTGTACCGTGCCCTACTCCCCCAAGCGTCCGCCCTATCGGGGACGCCTTTCGCTGGGCTCCGACCACCATCCGCGATCGGCCATGTTTGGCGACTTCGTCCCCTTGTTTCTCATGATTGGGTTGGCCATTGGGCTCGCCCTGACCCTGCTGGCCGCCGCTGAGCTACTCGGCCCCGACCGCCCCAGTGGAACGAAAACCATGCCCTATGAGAGTGGCATGGACCCGATTGGTAGCGCCCACGAGCGGTATTCGGTGAAGTTCTACCTCGTGGCGATGATCTTCATCGTTTTCGACGTCGAGGTAGTGTTCATGTGGCCGTGGGCGGCCAGCTTCAGCAGCTTCGTCGAGAACGGCGCGGGGCTCGGTGTCATCGCCGTCATTGCCCTCTTTACGATCATTCTCCTCGTCGGGCTCCTCTACGACGTCAAGAAGGGGGGGCTGGATTTCGAGCAGTAGCGCCGGGGCCCCGGGCCAGCGATTGCGGAGATTTCGCACTGGAGGGTGAAACCAGTGGACGACCGGCGTCATTTAACGCCGGTACCCAACCAACACACGGCCTTCCAGTCCTGCCGAGCGCCCGAACGGAAGGCTGCTGCGCCGTGCCTCTGCACCCTTTCCAAATGCCTGAAATCCTTCCATGGCTGGATCCTCGAACGGGCAAGGCTTCTTCACCACCCGGGTGGACGCCCTCCTCAACTGGGCCCGGTCAAACTCCCTCATGCCCATGCCCATGGGCCTGGCCTGCTGCGCCATCGAAATGATGGGATTTGCGGGGCCGAAATACGACTCGGCTCGGTTCGGCAGCGAGGCCATGCGCTTCACCCCGCGCCAGGCCGACCTCATGATCGTGGCCGGCTGGTGCTCCTACAAGATGAGCCACGCCATCCGCCGCGTGTGGGACCAGATGGGCGACCCGAAGTGGTGCATCGCCATGGGCGCCTGCGCCTCCACCGGCGGCATGCACCGTTGCTACGGCGTCGTGCAAGGGGTTGACAATTTCCTGCCGGTCGACGTCTACATCTCCGGCTGCCCGCCGCGCCCCGAGTCGGTGCTGCACGCGCTGATGGACATCCAGGAGAAGATCCGCAACGAGTACTCGGTGGTGCAAGACTACGAGTTCGGAAAGGCCCGTGAGCGGGTGCCCATCATGCCCGAGAATACGAACAAGTTCCCGGGCCAGCTCGAGAAACCGAAGGCCAAGACTCTCGAGTCTCCGGCGGAAACCGTCGAAGAGGACGAGGACGAAGAAGATGTCTTGAGAGAACCTGCCCTCCAGTAGGCGCCGGTTGCCGCCTGTCCTCTTCCATCCGCCGTCCCCCACCCACGCACCCCAACTGTGGCTCGCCGATTGTGACGCCCTAAGACGCTGAACTGTCCCATGAGCAAGCCCGACGATCCCCGCACATCGGATCCGAAAGATCCGGAGGAGCTCCGCTTCCACTACACCCCTGCCGCCGAGCCCCACTCAGCGCAGGAGACCGAAAATCCGCACGCGAAGGGCACGACCCACGCGCCCGACGTCATCAATGCCCTGCAGGAGGAGTTTGGCGCTGCCGTCCACGGCGTTGAACGGTACGCCAACGAAGACACCATCTACGTCGAGAAGCGCCGCATTCGAGAGATCTGCCGGTTTCTCAAGGAGGAGGAAGCCTTCAACTACTTCATTGACCTGGGCGGCATCGACCGCTTCACCGACGAGGACCGCTACGAGGTCTTCTACAACCTCGTGAGCACCGAGCGCCAGACGCGCATCCGCCTGAAGGTACGCGTGGATGAGACGGACATGCGCGTGCCGAGCGTGACGGACGTCTACCGCGCGGCCAATTGGAACGAGCGGGAGGCCTACGACATGTTCGGCTTCGACTTCGTCGACCACCCGGACCCCCGGCGCATGTACATGCCGGAGGATTTCGACTACCACCCGCTGCGCAAGGAATTTCCGCAACTGGGCGTGCCGGGCTCTCTGCCGCTGCCCCCCCAAACCCCAGACGGCGAGCTTACGATGGATCCCTTTGCCGCCGCCCGTGGCTCCAAGCCCGTCAAGAGCTACGAAGAACCGGCCACCGGCAGCGACGCTGAATGAGCGTTCGGACGCTACGCGTCCAGCGTTCTAACGTACTCATGCATCAACGCCCCCCCACAGTATGCCCGATACACCAGAGTTTCCGGGGCTCGATATTGGCGACCAGTTTCGGTTCTGGCCGGAGCACAACGAGGCGCTCTACGAGCGGCTCGAAACCAAGCATGCCTGGCTCGAAGAGAAACAGGCCGCGCGAGGGGACGGGGAGCCGCCGGTGACCAAAAAGGCGGAGATGGACCCGCTGGAAAACGAGATGATTCTCAACATCGGGCCGCAGCACCCGGCTACACATGGAGTGCTGCGCTGCGTCGTGAAGCTCGATGGAGAAACCGTCCAGAAGGCGGTGGTCGACATCGGCTACCTGCACCGCGGGATCGAGAAGCTCGCGGAGCACAAGACGTACCAGGAGTTCATGCCGTACACCGACCGCATGGACTACCTGTCGCCCTACTCCAACAACGTAGCGTGGTGCCTGGCCGTCGAGAAGCTGGCTGGCATTGAGGTGCCGGAGCGCGCGCAGTGGATCCGCATGATCATGTGCGAGCTCGCGCGCATCTCCTCGCACTGCCTCTGGCTCGGGACAGCCGGAATGGACGCCGGGGCGGTCTCGGTGTTCCTCTGGGCCTTTCAGGAGCGGGAAGAAATCTACTCCATTTTCGACGAGGTCGCTGGGGCCCGCTTCACCGTGAGTCACAGCCGCATCGGCGGCCTGGCTACGGACCTGTCCCCGCGTTCCATTGAAATGATCCGCGACTTCATCGAGAAATTCCCGGACCGGGTCGAGGGGTGGGAGACTCTCCTCAACCGCAATCGCATCTGGATTGATCGCAACAAGGGCGTAGGCCGAATCACGAAGGAGGAGGCCCTGGAACTGGGCGCGACCGGTCCCACCCTGCGCGGCTCCGGCGTGCCCTACGACATCCGCCGCTTCGAGCCCTACCTCAAGTACGACGAGGTCGACTTCACCATTCCGGTGCGCGAGGAGGGCGACGCCCTGGCGCGGTACTTCCTCCGCATGGAGGAAATGAAGCAAAGCGTGCGCATCATCGAGCAGTGCCTCGACCGCATGACCGAGGGCCCCATCCGGTCCGACGACGCGAAAGAGGCCTATCCCTCGAAGGAAGAGGTCTATTACTCCATGGAGGGGATGATCCACGACTTCATGTATACCGACGTGGGCACCGTCCCGCCGAAAGGGGCGCACTCCTACCACGCCATCGAGTCGCCGAAGGGCGAACTCGGGTTTTACCTCACGTCCGACGGCACGGGGCGTCCCTGGCGGGTCCGCATCAATGCGCCGTCGTTCACCAACCTCCAGACCATGGAGTACATGATGGAGGGGGCGCTCGTGGCCGATACCGTCGTCATCATTAGCTCTATCGACCCGGTGCTGGGCGAGTCCGACAAGTAGGGGCACACAGGGGGCTAATTTTCGAGCGGCGAATGTGTCGAGTGTCGAAGAATCCGACATCCGGCCCCGCGTTCGATCACTGAGATTCGACAACCGACAATCGACAATGTCCGAGTTCGACATCACGCGACCCGTCGTTGAGCTCCCGGACCAAGATCCGGACCCGGAGTTCGCCGACGACGAGCTCGTGTGGACCGACGAAGAGAAAAAACAGATTGAGGCCTGGAAGGCGCAATACCCGGAGGATCAGGGGGCCATCATGAAAGTGCTGTGGCTAGCACAGGAGAAATTCGGCTACCTGCCGCCGGAGGTCATCAAGTTCTGCGGGGACACGCTGGATATGACGTTCTCACAGGCTTACGGCGTGGCCACGTTTTACCACCAGTACTACAAGGAGGAGAAGGGGGAATTCGTCCTTGACGTGTGCACCTGCTTCACGTGTCAGGTGTGCGGGGGCTACGACATTCTGCATTACCTGGAGGAGAAGCTGGGCATCCACGCAGGCGAGACGACCGACGACGGGACGTTCACGCTGCAGGAGGCTGAGTGCCTCGGGTGCTGCGGCTCGGCGCCCATGCTGGAGGTGTCGAACGGTGTGTACGTGCACCAGCTCACGCCGGAGAAGGTAGACGACCTGATCGAGACGCTGAGGGACGGGGAGATGCCGGAATTCACGTCCGTCACGCTGCCGCAGGACGAGGATGAGATGGGGGGCAATCGGCGGACCGACGTGGAGAAGACGACGACCTACGAGACGCAGCCCCGGGCGGAGCATCTGGAATGACGCGTGATGCGTGAGGAGTGATGCGTGAGTGGAGAGCAGCCTCACGCCTTCACGTTTCACGGATCACGGCTCATTCGCCATTCGACACTCGCAATTCGACACTGAATCGATGGAAACGAACGGGACGCCCCAGACCCAAACCAAGGCCGGCGACTGGCGCTCGTACGATCGGGTGCTGCTGCCGCCCGTTGAGGATCTCCACAAGCTGGAGGTCTACGAGGAGGAAGAAAACGGCTACGACCGGCTCCGCAACGTCCTCAAGGACGACAGCATCAATCCCGACGACGTCACCGAGATCGTCAAGCGGTCGGGCCTGCGGGGTCGCGGCGGCGCGGCGTTCTCCACGGGGATGAAGTGGAGCTTTATGCCCGACGTGGGCGAGCGCCCGCGCTACCTGGCCTGCAATGCCGACGAGAGCGAGCCGGGCACGTTTAAGGACCGGCAGATCATGGAGTACAACCCGCACCTCATGCTCGAGGGGATTCTGATTGCGGGCTACGCGCTCCAGATCGACACCTGTTACGTGTATTTTCGGGGGGAGTACACGGACTGGATCGTGCACATGAAGGAAGAGCTCGAGAAGGCCTACGAGAAAGGGTACGTGGGCGAGAACATCATGGGCTCGGACTTCTCGATGGAGATCGTCTTCCACAAAGGCGCCGGGGCGTACATCTGCGGGGAGGAAACGAGCCTGATGGAAAGCATCGAGGGCAAGCGCGGGTACCCGCGCTACAAGCCTCCCTTCCCCGCCCAGAAGGGCATCTTCGGGTGTCCCACCACGATTAACAACGTCGAGACGCTGGCCTGCGTCCCGCTCATCATGGAGAAAGGCGCCGACTGGTTTGCCGACACTGGCGCGGAGGATCATCCCGGACCGGTTCTCTATGGCATTTCGGGCCACGTCAACCGCCCCGGCGTCTACGAGTACCCCACGGGGATGCTCATTACCGACCTCATCGAAGAGGTCGCCGGCGGCGTGCGCGACGGCAAAGACATGAAGGCCTTCGTCCCGGGCGGGGCCTCGACACCTCCCATCCCTGGCGACTGGGTGGACGGGGTCACCATGAACTCGAACAGCCTGAACGAGGCGGGGACCATGTTCGGCACCGGAGGCATCCTCGTGCTCGATGAGGACACCGACATGGTCTCCTGGCTCCGGCGCGTGGCGCACTTCTTCCAGGACGAGAGCTGCGGGCAGTGCACGCCCTGTCGCGAGGGCACCGGCTGGATCGAAAACCTCGTCACCCGCATCGACGAAGGAGAGGGCAACATGCGCGACCTCGATCTGCTGCTCGACCTCTGTGACCAGATGGAGGGCCGTACCATCTGTGCCTTCGCCGACGCGGCGTCCTGGCCGGTGCGCTACACCGTGCAGCGCTTCCGCGAGGACTTCGAGGCGAAATGCACGCCGTCGGTCCATCCGGTGAGTTCGGAGGTCTCCGCCGGGGCGGAGTCGGCCGTGGCCGCAACCGAGTAACTCGTCCGCTGGGAGGGGCGTGGGAGCTTGCTCGAAACGAATTGTCGCGCCCGGTGATGGCTCGTCTCTTGCCCCTCCTTCTTCTCGGTATGGTCCTCGGCGCATGCGGCGGGACCCCCGACGCGGATCAGGCCGAGACGATCTACGGCGCGCCCGTCGACGCGACCACCACATTTCCAGCTCTTGCCGTGGCCGCGGAGGACAGCCTCTACGTAGGCCACATCCTGACCGTCGGTGGCCGCATCACAGAGGTTGGAGCAGGTGGGTGTCATCTCCGGCTCGACACCGGTGACGAGCCACCGTTGCTCGTAACGGCCGCCCGTACCGACGACGGGTCGTGCGCCTGGCAGGTGCCTGCAGAGACCAACGGCTTTGCTGTGGCCGCCGGCACGCTTCGCGCTTCAGACGATACGCTCCGCCTGACCGCGAACGGTGTGCGGGTGACGCCCGTTCGAGTCTCCAGTCCGGACTCTTAACGTCGATCCCAGAGGCATCATGACTACTGCGACGAAAACCGGTCCGCCGCCGTCCATTGCCCATCGCGTCGTTAACGACGAACCGATTTCACTGGAGGAGTACCTCGAACGCGAGCAGGAGAGTGCAGAGCGCCACGAATACGTCGACGGATGGATGATTAAGATGGTTGCCGCAAGCTGGTCTCACAGCGCGATCGCGTCCAACATTGACCGCACGCTTGGCAACCAGTTCCTGGACACGAGTTGCCGTACAGCTTCTCGTGACCTGAAGGTTGCTCTTCCGACCGCCGATAAAAATGCGTTTCCCGATCTGGTTGTGGTCTGCGGAGGTCCTAAGTTCGATCCCAACCAGAGTAACCTCCTTCTAAATCCTCGGATCGTTGTGGAGGTGCTCTCGCCCTCCACGATGGACTACGACCGCGGCGAGAAATTCGCTCGCTACCGCCAGATCGACACGCTCCAGGAGTACCTCCTCGTCGCCCAGGACGCCCCCCACGTCGAGCATTACGTCCGGCAGGACGACGGAAGCTGGCGCTTTACCGAGACCGACGGCCTCAGCGCCACGATCACGCTGCCCTCGGTGGAGGCTGAACTTCCACTCGCTGAGATCTATCTTGACGTGTTCGAAGAAAACGAGTCCTCCGAGACGGAGTAACTCTTCACGCCGAACGCCTAACGCTCAACCCCGAACGCTCAACGCCGAACGCCGACATGCCAATCGTCACCATCGACGGAACGACCTACGAGTACGAGGGCGAGCAGAAGCTGCTGCAGTTCTGCCTCAACCAGGGCATCGAACTGCCCCACTTCTGCTACCACCCCGCCATGTCCATCCCGGCCAACTGCCGGCAATGCCTCGTGAAGGTAGGCATGCCGAAGAAAGACCGCGAGACGGGCGAGGTGCAGCTCGACGAGGACGGCGAGCCGGTCGTGCAGTTCTTCCCCGACCTGCAGGCGAGCTGCACGATTGATCTGCAGGACGGCATGGTCGTGAAGACGCACCGCTCCAGCGAGGAGGTGGAGGAGGCCCAGACCGACAACCTGGAGTTCCTGCTGGCCAACCACCCGCTCGACTGCCCGATCTGCGACCAGGCCGGCCATTGCCCGCTCCAGATTCAGGCCTACAAGTACGGGCCGGAAGGCTCGCGCTTCGAGTTCCGCAAGGTGCACAAGCCGAAGCGCGTGAAGCTGGGGCCGCGCGTGACGCTCGACGCCGAGCGCTGCATCAACTGCACGCGCTGTACCCGCTTTACCGACGAGGTCTCGGGCAGCGGCCAGCTCACGATCGCGAACCGGGGCGTCGAGAACTACCCCATCACGGCGCCGGGGGAAGAATTCGACGACCCCTACTCGATGAACACGATCGACATTTGCCCGGTGGGGGCGCTCACGTCGTCGGACTTCCGCTTCAAGGCGCGCATCTGGGAGATGAGCTCCACGCCCTCGATCGTGGCCACCAACGCGACGGGGGCCAACTGCCACTACTGGGTGCGCGACAATCAGGTGCTCCGCATCACGCCGCGGCAGAACATGGCGGTCAACGAGTACTGGCTCCCCGACGAGGACCGGCTCGTCTACAACACGTTCAACGACAACCGCCCAGACGGCCCGCACATCCGACGCAACGACACGCGCACACAGGGCAACTGGGAGCAGGCCTACGCCCAGGCGGCGTCGCTACTCGGCGGCACCGATCCGGAGCGCATCCTCTTCCTTGGCTCCGCCTACGCCACGGTGGAGGACAACTACCTCCTCACGCAGCTGGCCGACGCGCTCGGCGCCGACGCCCCGCGCTACCTCCCACACGTGGAGCCGGGGGCGGGCGACGACTGGCTCATCACCGACGACAAGACGCCCAACGCCGAGGGCTGCGAGCGGCTCGGCATCCGCCCGGTCGACGAGGAGCTCGTGGGCGCTCGGATCGCGGAGGGCGCGTACGACCTGCTCTACGTGCTGGAGGACGACCCGGTGAGCTCCGGCCTCTGCACCGCCGATGCCCTGACCGACCTGGACGTGGTGCTCCACTACTACAACACGACGAACGAGACGCTGCCCCGCGCCACGACGGCGCTCCCGGCGGCCATGATCGTGGAGACGGTGGGCACCTACGTGAACCAGGACGGCCGCGCCCAGCGCGTGCGCCCGGCGAAGGAGATTCAGGGCGTCAACCGCACGCTCATGATGGAGATGGGCACGAACCGCGAGGACGAGCACGGCACGCCGTTCGACCGCTGGCACAACGACGAGAACAAGATCAACTGCAAGCCGAGCTGGGAGATCCTGCCCGAGATCGCCCAGCGTGTCGGGGAAGACCTGGAGTACGCGAAGGGGCCGAAGCAGATCATGGATGAGGTGCAGTCGACCCTCCCGGCATTCGAGGGCGCGACCTACGACGCGATGGGGCTGAAGGGCGTGGCCCTCGAAGACGTGGAGGCGGGGGAGGCGGTGTAGGGAAGGTCCACAGCGCAACTCTATTCGGAAATAGCCGCCTTCAGTGCCTGAGCCGCTTCATCGGGGGAGGTCTCCATAGACACCGCTGCGAGTACCAGCTCAACGGTTCGTGATCCTGCGCCCAGTTCTGCTCGATGGGCAAGTCGGTCGCGCTCGGCGAGCGACTCCCACGTTGAGTGATGGCACGGGTAGATAAGGCAGGTCGTCACGTGCGATTTGTCAGCAAGATTCGCATAGGCGAGCACCTGAAGTAGGTCCGTTCGGTGCTGGTCCCGTAGAGACTGGCGCGTCTGGCGCCACTCCTGCGCATCGAGCTCCTCCCAGTGCGATTTGTACTTCGCATCGAGGATGATGGTCTGATCTCCCTTGTCGATCACGAGGTCGGGACGGAGTGAAGACTGAGATCCCAGATATGGGGGATTCCAAGACAGCGGGACAACGGTCTCATCCTCGCGACCGGTCTGGAGAGTGCCACCCCGAAGCTTGCAGTATCGCTCCGCTACCGTCTCGACCCAGGCCTCGAAAAAGGTGTCCATCGGAAGGCGCCAGGGCAGTCCCGACAATTCCCCGAGGCCAGCCAGACCGCGTTCTTCCAGGGTCCACTCGATCGCTTCAAGGCCACGCTCGAACACCTCCTGCCGAAGCGGCTGGCGGCTCTGAAACCGGCGTAGGCGTGCAGGATCGGGCGATACGGAGGGCGCTTCCTGGACCTCCCGTAGAAGCCGTTGGCACTTCTCGATAAGCTGGAGGACCATCGGCCCAGCTCCGCGCTCGCGCTCGAGAGAGCGCCGCTGCTTCTGAAGAGTACTCTTGATGGCACCGCGCAGAAACGCATCGTCCTGTAGCTCAGGGTATCGGCATGGTACGCTGAGAAACTGTCCCCGGGCAGCCCGATTCTCGACGTAGGTTCCCCACTGGATGCGTCCGCGCGGCTGCCGGCGATCCTCCTCGGTGATCTGAAACTCACGAGTCAGGTTGCCAAGCAATCGGTCAATGCGACGGAGGACCGTACTGGCCAGTACCCACGGAGGGACGCGGCGGTCCGACTGGGGAAGAGAGGACAGGCTCAGCAGATCGGGTGGGCGCCGCCACCCCGTATGAAGGAGGGCGCGTCCCACGCCCTGCCACCCGAACCGTGGGCGGATAACCAAACCATAGTCTACCTGTCCGGTGGTGGGAGAAATCAGTGGAAGGGCGCCCGTCGTACGTCCCGTTTCGAAGGAGAGCCGCACCGAGTCGCCGTAATAAACCACGTCGCCTTCCACCTCAAAGTCCTGGAGCACGCCGGCATTTCGATCAAGGAATTGTCGGGCAAGCTGTCCGATGGCCGACTCTTGGCCCCAAGTGCTCGAAGCCTCGAGGAGAAAGGACGCAGGTACGTACGCCTGGCTTGTATCCTCCACCTCGATGACCTTGCTGTGAGGCGAACCGGACACGAGTCGAGGACGATGGTTGGAAGAGTTCGCTCCAGGGCGTCGTGGTGAGATTACAGGCTCTCAATCGACTGCACGTACGAGCGGATTTCTCCTTCGAATCCGGCGACGTATCCGCGAGACACGTAATCCTCCAGGAGAGGAGCAAGCTCGGACTTCAGCTTCCGAACTGCGGACTCTCGGTGGTCAACGAGGAAGTAGGAGTGCCCGGGGAGGAGCGGAAAGGCATCATCGGGGGCATGATTGACGAAAATGGACTGCAACTCCCGAAATTTCTGAGCCATCAGATCGATGCTGCTCTCCTGTACGACCTCGATCTGTGGCCAGAGGGAGGCAAAGGCAAAGCGGCGCCGGATGGCCACGTCGAGGGCCGCGATGCTGCGGTCGGCAGTGTTCATGGTGCCGAGGATATGGAGATTATCCGGCAACCAGAGCCGATCGTGGAAGGGCGCTCCGAAATCGTGGGCCAATTCCACCGTGGCGTCATGCTCGCGTCCCGGTTCCAAGAGGAAGATTGTTTCCCCCAGCACGTTTGCGAGATCCGCCCTGTTGATTTCATCGATGTGCAGGAGGTACGGCGCAGGGGCGACGTCGAGGGCGTTTTCCGCTGCCCGTAGGAGGGCCCCCTTCTGCGGCTTGAACCGGAATCCGAGATCGGCTTCTCCACTCGTCTCCGTGGGACCGAGGCCTCCCACGAAATCCTCATACGTTGTGCCGGGATGGAACTGTATTGTGTGCCCGCGTCCGTCGTATGCGTCCTCCAGGAGTTCGAGGGCCATGCGCGTCTTCCCGGTTCCCGGAGGTCCCTGCAGAATCACGTACCGGCGCTCATCAAGGAGCGACACGGCATCCTGGCGGTCGAGTGTGGGAAAGAAGTGAGACTGATACGACTGTTGGAGTCGCTCGGCCTCGTCCTGGGCAGCGCTAAGAGTTGTCTCGCCGCGTTCCCTGAACATGAAATCCAAGAAGACCTTCAGGGCGTGGTCGGCCGCCTCGCGTTGTTCCTGCTCCTCGTCCGACACCATTGTCGGGGCGAAAATAGCGTACATTTCCCTGCCGTACTTATCGAACACCGACGCGTACTCCGCGAACTGATCCCGGACATGGTCAGGGACCGACTGATTGGTGCGAACAGGGTCATCCTTCGCCCACGCGACGACGTTCCCCTCGCCGAACGCCGCGTTCAACCAGTCCACGATTGCCTGGGTGTGACGGGCATGGCCCGGTCGTGACAGAATGCGCTCGTCAGGGTTCAGGCCTCGTGTCCCGAGTCCCAGTCCGAAGAGGGCAGGAGGAGCCTCGTCGTCTTCACTGTCTTGGGGGAAGATCACGAAACTCATTCCGCCATACGCGCCGGAATCGGGATTCGAGGGGTGAATGAGAGCCGCGAATGGCGGGTCTGCTTTGGGCGCGCGAACCTTGGCTTTGTTGCCAAGAGCATACGAGCGGTACCGTCCACCCCCTGAGCCGAAAAGGGAATTGTACGCTTCTTCTGCGTATGAGGGCCATTCGTCGCGATAGGGAGCAAAGACAAGGTCGACGAGTGCGTCCATCGCGCCAGTGCCGAATTGTCTTTGGAGGAGAGAAGCAGTTTTCTTCTGGCTGCGCCGAAGATTGCAGGGGGAACATATGGAAACTGGGGGAGAAGGTGAAGTAGCAGTTCTGAGTACACTCGGACTGATAGTGTTCTTCCGGCTCCTCGCCCATCGGCTCGGACATTGATTGGATTGGGTAGTTGCGGACCGAGGATACCAGTGAGGTGTTTTCTCGACGCAGACTAGAATCAGTCCGAGTCCCTCATTCGGCACCGCTACGCGACGCAGCGGCGTAGCGTCTCATCGCGTCCCTTCGTCTCGTCCCGGCACACCGACGATTAACGGACCCTGGATCCGTGGGGC
>NZ_JBDGQQ010000175.1:0-9038 GCF_042218895.1 Salinibacter sp.
CCGGCGCCTTGATGTCGATGAGGCGCTTGAGGCGGTTGTTGCGGATGATGACCCGCCGGTAGAGGTCGTTGAGGTCGCTGGTGGCGAAGCGCCCGCCCTCCAGCGGCACCAGCGGCCGCAGCTCCGGGGGAATGACCGGGATCACCCGCATCACCATCCACTCCGGTTTGTTCTCGCCGTTCTGGTTGGCCTCGCGGAACGCCTCCACGACGTTGAGCCGCTTGAGGGCCTTTGCCTTCCGCTGCTGACTGGTCTCGGTCTTGACCTGGTAGCGGAGCTCCTGCGCGATCCGGTCGAGCTCGAGGCGCTCGAGCATCGTCTCGATGGCCTCGCCCCCGATCATCGCGATGAATTTCTCCGGGTCCTCGTCGTTGAGTCGGTTGTTGTCCTCCCGGATCTGGTAGAGGATGTCGAAGTACTCCTCCTCGGTCAGGAGCTGGTTCTTCTCCACGCCCAGACGCTCGGCCGTACCCGGCTGGATGACGATGTAGTTCTCGTAGTAGATCACCTTCTCGAGGTCCTTCGACTTCAGGCCCAGAAGGTGGCCGATCTTGTTGGGGAGCGTCTTGAAGTACCAGATGTGCACCACCGGGACGCTCAGGGAGATGTGCCCCATGCGCTCCCTACGAACCGCCTTGCGGGTCACCTCGACTCCGCACCGGTCGCAGATGATGCCCTTGTACCGGATGCGCTTGTATTTTCCGCAGTGGCACTCGTAGTCCTTCACCGGCCCAAAAATCTTCTCGCAGAAGAGCCCGCCCATCTCCGGCTTGAAGGACCGGTAGTTGATGGTCTCCGGCTTCATGACCTCCCCGTACGACCGTTCCAGGATGTCTTCCGGAGAGGCGAGACTAATTTTGATGCTGTCGAAGTCTGTCTTGATCTCTTCCGAGTTACCGTACGGCATATTGGTTGGAAGTATGGATTTTTAGCGTGCGGGACAGGAGGCGGAAGCGGGTGGTACGACGAACGGACTGTGCTTCCGGAGGCCTCCGTTCGCCGTTCGCGGCTAGTCGAGCGTCACCTCGAGGCCGAGCCCTTGAAGCTCGCGGACGAGCACGTTGAAGCTCTCAGGAACGCCGGGCGACGGGAGGTTCTCTCCCTTCACGATCGACTCGTAGGCCTCGGAGCGGCCTTCCACGTCGTCCGACTTGTATGTGAGCATCTCCTGCAGCGTATTGGAGGCTCCGTACGCATAGAGCGCCCAGACCTCCATTTCGCCGAGGCGCTGACCGCCAAACTGCGCCTTTCCACCGAGGGGCTGCTGCGTGATGAGGCTGTACGGCCCAATAGACCGGGCGTGCATCTTGTCCTCGACGAGGTGCTCCAGCTTCATCATGTAGATCTGGCCCACCGTCGTCTTCTCGTCGAAGGGCTCGCCAGTGCGTCCATCGTAGAGCTGTATCTTGCCGTCTCGGGGGAGTCCGGCACTTTCCAGCTCGTCGCCCACGTCCTCAAGCGATGCGCCGTCGAAGATGGGAACGGAGTACTTCACACCGAGCTTGTCGCCCGCCCATCCAAGGAGGGTCTCGTAGATCTGACCCAGGTTCATCCGTGACGGGACGCCGAGCGGATTCAGCAGGATGTCGACGGGCGTTCCGTCTTCGAGGAACGGCATGTCCTCAACGGGAGCGACCTTCGCGATCACGCCCTTGTTGCCGTGGCGACCGGCCATCTTGTCGCCAACCTCGATCTTCTTCTTTCGGGCCACGTACACCTTCGCCATCTGAACGACGCCGGAGGGCAGTTCATCGCCCATCTCGACCTGGTGCTTCTGACGCTTGGTCGTGCCCTCAATGTCTCGGCGGCGCGACTTGTAATTCCGAAGGAGCGTACGGATGTCGTCGTTGAGTGCCTCGTCTTCGGTAAACTCAGCGCGCGTGCTCAGGTCGGCCGGGTCCACGTCATCGAACGCCTCCTCGTCGAACGCCGCCCCTTCGCTCAGAATGACCTCTCCATCCCGATCCTCGAGGCCTGTGCTGGCTGCGCCTTCGACGAGGCTGAAGAATTTGTCCCAGAACCGTTCATTCAGGTCCTCAAGTCTGCGCTCGTGTTCGTTCTCGATGTTTTCGAGCCGCTTCTCCTCCATCTTCTTCGAGGCCGGGTCGAGCTCACGGCGACTAAAGAGCTTCGTGTCGATCACGACACCGCCGTCCATGCCCGGCTTCGCCTTCAGCGAGGCGTCTTTCACGTCGCCGGCCTTGTCGCCAAAGATGGCGCGGAGCAGCTTCTCTTCGGGCGTGGGATCGGTCTCGCCCTTCGGCGTAATCTTGCCGACAATGATGTCGCCGGGCGTAATCTCGGCCCCGACGCGCACAATGCCTCGCTCGTCGAGGTCCTTGGTGGCCTCCTCACTCACGTTCGGGATCTCGCGGGTGAGCTCTTCCTCCCCCCGCTTCGTGTCGCGCACCTCGTGCTCGAATTCCTCGATGTGGACCGAGGTGTACACGTCGTTGGCGACCAGGCGCTCGCTGATGACAATGGCGTCTTCGTAATTGTATCCGTGCCAGGGCATGAACGCGGCAAGCACATTCTTGCCTAGAGCGAGCTCTCCCTTCTCCATGGCGAACCCGTCTGTGAGGACCTCGCCCTCCTCAACACGATCGCCCTGCTGAACGATCGGCTTCTGGTTCATGCAAGTGTCCTGATTGGTGCGCCGGAACTTGGTGAGCTCGTACTCTCGCACCGGCTCGCCGAAGGTCAGGTCTGTTTCTTCCTGATCCTCGTCGTAGCGCACCACGATGCGCTCGGCGTCGACGTACTCGACGACCCCTTCGCCTTCAGCCACGACGCACGACCGAGAATCCTTCGCCACACGGCTTTCGAGACCGGTGCCGACAATCGGGGAGTCGCTCCGGAGAAGCGGGACGGCCTGGCGCTGCATGTTCGATCCCATGAGCGCCCGGTTCGCGTCGTTGTGCGACAGGAAGGGAATGAGGCTGGCCGACGGGGAGACGATTTGATTCGGAGCCACGTCCATGTACTCCACGTCCTCCGGCTCCACCACGGGAAAGTCGCCGTGATGCCGGCAGCGGACCTCGTCCTGTCTGAAACGACCCTCGTCGTCAATCGGGGCGTTGGCCTGCGCGATTATGGCCTGATCTTCTTCCTCCGCCGAGAGGTATTCGACCTCCTCGGTTACTTGACCGTCTTCTACGACCCGGTACGGCGTCTCGAGAAAGCCGAAGTCGTTGATCGTGGCGTGCACGCAGAGGGACAGCATCAGGCCGATGTTCGGGCCCTCCGGGGTCTCAATCGGGCAGAGACGGCCGTAGTGCGTGTGGTGTACGTCTCGGACCTCGAAGCCCGCCCGCTCTCGCGTGAGCCCACCGGGCCCCAGCGCCGACATGCGACGCTTGTGCGTCATCTCCGCCAGCGCGTTGGTCTGATCCATGAACTGGCTCAGCTGATTCGTCCCGAAGAACGTGTTGATCACGCTCTCGATGGTGCGGGCATTTACCAGGTCCTTCGGCGTAAACTTGTCGGCGTCCCGCAGATTCATGCGCTCCTTGATGGTGCGTGCCATGCGGGCCAGGCCGAGGGAGAACTGCGAGCCAAGCTGCTCGCCGACCGTCTTCACCCGACGGTTGCTGAGGTGGTCGATGTCGTCGGCCATACTCTCGCCGTTCTGCAGCTCCACAAGCTCGCGGACGATGCCCACGACATCCTCCTTCGTGAGCACCTGCGTGTCGGTGTCCACGTCCAAATTCAAACGGGCATTGATGCGGTGGCGCCCCACGTCCCCCAGGTCGTACCGGTCTTCGTTGAAGAAGAGGCGGTTGAGGGCCTCCTGTGCAGAGTCGAGGTCGGGGGCTTCGCTGCCCCGAAGCTTCTCGTAAATCTCGTTGAGGGCCTCCTCCTCCGTGTGGGTCGGATCCTTCTTGAGGGTTTCCACGAGCGTGCTCTTGTCGAGCGCCTCGTCCTCGACATCTTCCCGGACGAGATAGAGACGGCTGATGTCGTACTCATCAAGCTCTTCCCAGTCCCCCTCTTCCAGCTCGTGCTCGGCCGGGAGCAGGACCTCGCGCTCTGTCTCCTCGTCGACGACCTCGCCGGTGTCCTCGTCGACAATCTCGATGGTCTTCTCGATGGTGACGCTGGTGGCGAGCTCGCGGCCCAGGTACTCCTCAAGCTCCTCCTCGTCTTCGATGTCGACCGCGTCGGCGAGATCAAACATCTTGACGATCTCCTCGTCGCTGGAGTACCCCAGCGCACGGAGAAGCGTGGTCACTGGCACCTTCTTCTTCCGGTCCACGTAGGCCCAGAGCACATCTCGGACATCCGTCGAAAACTCCATCCACGAGCCTCGGAACGGAATGACGCGGGCGCTGAAGAGCTCCGTACCGTTCGAGTGGATCTCCTTCTCGAAGAAGACCCCGGGGCTGCGATGGAGCTGCGAGACAATCACGCGCTCAGCCCCGTTTACGATAAATGTACCCCGATCCGTCATGAAGGGCAGGGTGCCGAGGTACACCTCCTGCTCGATAGCTTCGATGGCTTCCTCGTCCCCCTCCTCTTCTTTGCTCGATAGCCGGAGGGTGGCCTTCAGGGGCACCGAGTAGGTGAGGCCCTGAGCGATGCATTCTTCAACCGTGTGCTTCGGTGCGTCGAGCTCGTAGCTGACAAACTCGAGCGTGTACCGGTCCCGGTTGTCCTTGATCGGAAAATGCTCGTTGAAGACCTCCTGGAGGCCGACATTCTCCCGATCTTCAGGGGGGACATCGTCCTGCACAAAGTCATGAAATGTCTTCAGCTGAACATCCAGGAAGTCCGGATATTCCCACACCTGCGGGATGTCGGCGAAGCTCTTCCGGGACTTCGCATCTTCGATGTGTCCGGGTGTGGAGGTGTCACCGTTCAAAAAGGTCGGCATAGGCTACAGGAATCGCTCGCGTGAGTGTACTACAGCGCAGGGGTCCATGCCGCGAGGCATGGCGGGAGTCAGTGCGCGCAGCGGCGGTGAGCACCGCACACGATTCTCTGTGCAGGCCGGGCCGCTAAAAGGCACGGACGAGACAAGAGTGGGTGGGGAAACCACTTGGCAAACGAACTGGCGCAATGAGCCTCTGCGCGCACAATGAAAGGCTCATCTAGAGGATCCACCGGTCAGATTCACGACAGATAGTGCTGCCGGAGGGAGCCCCGACAGGTAGACGCGTTCCCTGCCAGTCGCCAGCGACTCGTGAGGAAGCTTTTCACTCGTAGAGACGCACGTAGACAGGACGCTAGTAACGATCGCCACTAAGGGTTGTTTCGGACAGATTCTTCTCGGCAAGAGGAATGGATGTTCGTGGCATCCAGAGACGCCGAAGGCCAACCCCCAAGGATGAGGGTCGGCCTCTCGAGCAGTCAGAGCGGGGGCTCTGGGCCCCGACCAGCAGGAGTTAGCGGATCTCTACCTCTCCTCCTGCGTCTTCGATCTGCGCTTTCAGGTCGTCGGCGTCGTCGCGGGGGATTCCCTCCTCGACAGGATTCGGGGCCTCGTCGACGAGGGACTTGGCCTCTTTCAGGCCCAGGCCGGTGATGGAGCGGACCTCCTTGATGACAGCAATTTTGTTGCCATCAATGCCGGTGAGTACGACGTCAAATTCCGTTTGCTCTTCTTCCTCCGCTTCGCCATCGCCGCCGGCTCCGTCTCCGGCAGCAACCGCGACGCCGGCCGAGGCGGGCTGGATGTCGTATTCCTCTTCGAGATGATTGGCAAGCTCGTTGGCCTCCTGAATGGTAAGCCCGACGAGCTGTTCGGCGAGTTCTTCGATGTCAGCCATAGGTTTTGGTAGTTGGTTGGTCCTGCGGCGGTCTACGCACCGGCCAATGGGGCGGCACTGCGCCGCGAATTAAGGCGAATGTGCAAGTGCAGTATTCCAAAAAGTGAAGGTGGCAAGACCTGAGCGCTTCCCAGGCGCCACAGCATCGGGGCTACTCGTCGTCTTCTTCCGCGAGGGATTGGAGAATGCCAGCCAGACGTTGTCCCGACCCTTGGATCCCCCCCACGATGTTCTGGGCCGGAGCCAGCAGCAGGCCCACGATCTCCCCGATGAGTTCCTCACGTGACTTGAGGTCAGCAAGCGTGTCGAGGGCCTCTGGATCGTCGTAGAGCTCCCCCTCGATCCAGGCAACCTTGAGCTCCGGACGCTCTGCCCCCTCCTCTTCGAGAAAGTCCTGGATCACACGGGCCGGCTTCGCCGGGTCCTCGCTGTACGCGACCGCCGTGGGGCCGGCGAAAAATTCCTCCAGGGCATCTTTCCCTTCGATGCGGTCGAGGGCAATTCGTGCTAGGGTATTCTTCGTGACCTGATACTCCACGTCTGCCTCGCGGAAACGGCCGCGCAACTCATTGGACTGAGCGACGGTCAGGCCCTGGAAATTTGTCAGGTAAATGATCGGGTACTTGCTGAGCTTTTCCCCAATGTCATCGATAATTTCTGCTTTTTCGGCGCGACTCTTCGACATAAGCTGAACAGAGGGATCGATTCAAGGCGGAAACGGGCGACGTACGGGCTGCTATCGGGCTTCACTGAGCACGGAGCCGCGATCAATCCGCACCGGCGGTCCCATGGTGGCCGACATGGTAATGGACCGCAGATACAGCCCCTTCGCTGAGGCGGGTCGGAGACGGATAACCTCCCGCAGGAACGCCCGAGCGTTCTCGTACAGTTCCTTGACCGAAAAGGAGGCCTTTCCGATGGCTGTGTGGAGGTTCCCGCTCCGATCGACCCGAAATTCGATCTTCCCGGCCTTCACCTCTTCCACAGCCTCGGCCACGTCCATCGTAACCGTCCCGCTCTTCGGGTTTGGCATCAGGCCACGGGGGCCCAGGATACGACCAAGCTGCCCAACCTGCCCCATGACATCAGGCGTCGCGATGGCAACGTCGAAGTCGAGCCAGTTTTCTTCCTGAATGCGTTCGATGTACTCCTCGAGTCCTACGTAATCGGCACCTGCCTCCTCCGCCTCGACCTGTTTTCCCTCACTCGCCAGCACGAGGACGCGCACCTCACGGCCTGTGCCATTGGGGAGCGTTATGGAGCCGCGCACCATCTGATCGGCGTGCTGGGGCTCGACCCCAAGCCGGAGGTCCATGTCGACAGATTCGTCGAAGTTGGCGGTTGCCGTCTCCTTGACAAGTTCCGCGGCTTCCCGGAGACTCACGGGCTCGTCCTGTTCTTCAACAGCTTCGAGCGCGTCACGGTAGCGTTTTCCTTCAGCTTGTGCCATGGTTCTGTGCGATTGGGCGGTACAACCGTTCTCCCGACGTGAAGAGGGAAGAACTCCCGCGTGAATGATTCTTGTACGAGGGCCCACAGGGACGAGGATGGCTCTTCCCCATAGACCCGGCGAGCTATTCTACGTGGTCCGGCTTTCCTTCCACTGTAATTCCCATGGACCGGGCCGTCCCCGCCACCATGCTCGCGCCCTGCTCCGCAGTGTGGGCATTCATGTCCTGGAGCTTCTGCTCAGCGATGTCCAGACAGTCCTCCCAACGCACCGTTGCGACATCTTCGCGAAGGGGATCTCCAGCGGCCGTTTCGATGTCTGCCTTCTGCTTCAAAAGCACCGATGCCGGTGGGCTCTTGACGATGAAATCGAAGGACCGATCGGCGTAGACGGTAATCTCGACCGGTAGCAGCGTGCCCATCCGGTCCTCGGTACGGGCATTGAATGCCTTGCAGAATTCCATGATGTTCACCCCGTGCTGTCCGAGGGCGGGGCCGATGGGTGGGGCCGGGTTGGCCTGCCCACCTTTGATTTGGAGCTTGATGGTCTGTTCAACAGGTTTTGCCATGGCTGCGGGGGCGGTGCGGGCGTCTCCCGGTGACTGCCGGGCCGACTTCCGCCGGATTGTTCAAAAGTATCTCGAGCGTCCAAGCGATCGCGGCAGGGCCTGCCGCACAGGAACCGGGCGTTACTCCTCGTGCTCGACCTGCAGGTAATCGAGCTCCACGGGCGTCTTGCGGCCAAAGATCGATACCATCACCTTTACCTTCATCTTGTCGGGATACACGTCTTCGACGATCCCGTTGAAGCTGTCAAAGGGGCCGTCCACGACCTTGACTGGATCCCCAACCTTGAAGGGAATCTCGGGCTGCTCGCCCATCTCCTCGGCACGGTCCATCTTGCCGAGAATCCGCTTGATCTCCTCTTCCCGAAGCTGAGTGGGCTCGTCTCCGGTCCCTGTCGTCAAGAAGCCGATCACCGATGGCAGGTCCTCCGCCATGTCTCGGAGTTCGGAAGTGAGCGTGCAGTTGAGAAGAATGTAGCCTGGGAAAAACGTTTTCTCTTTCGTCTTCTTCTCCCCTCCTTTCATCTCGAAGACCGTCTCCGTCGGGATCAGGATCTCTTCAATCTGGTCCTCAAGCCCTAGCCGCTCAATTTCACTTTCGAGGTAGCGGCGCACCTTCTTCTCGTGGTTCGAGAAGGTACGGAGCACGTACCACGTGTCCGAGTCCGTTTTTTTGGCCATGGCAAGTGTAGGGAATGCATGCGGCAGTGGATTCAGGGCCGAACACAAATCATCAGCGCGAGACTACACCCGATAGAGGATTTCCAGGATCCTCTGGATCACCTGGTCTGATAGGAAGATGAACCCGGAGATGATCATGGTGGCAACGATCGTAATGAGCGTACTGCTAATCAGCTCATCGCGGCCCGGCCAGTTTACCTTCTCCATCTCCGCGGCCACGTTCCGCAAGTAGTCCCAGATCCAAGTCATGAGAGAGCAGTTGGGATGTTCAAACCAAAGGCGAACGCCACAGCTTTTCACCGAGTGGGCCTCATCCTACGGCCAGGCGAAGGACCGGGCCCGATGGAACCAGTAAGCACGCCGGAATAGCACGGACGGGAGGACTCGAACCCCCAACCGGCGGATTTGGAGTCCGCTGCTCTCCCAGTTGAGCTACGCCCGCAGGTGCAGCGCCGAGTGTCGACGTCCGAGACTTTTGGGTGGTTCTGGTCGACACTCGACGTTCATGCTTGCAACTGCCTAGTCCAGGATGTCGGTAACGACGCCGGCCCCTACCGTGTGCCCCCCCTCCCGA
>NZ_JBDGQQ010000176.1:0-24391 GCF_042218895.1 Salinibacter sp.
CAATGGCGCAGACCACGCTCGTGGCCCAGCGCGCCGATCCAGCTGAGCGGAGGAGTCTGGGCTGGCCAGCAGCACCTCGGCCCACTATCCTCCGATCCGCAGCGCGAGAGCCCAGTAGATCCAGCCGATGAGGATGAACTGAAGAGGGAGGCGCAGGTAGAGCGCCCACGCCGGAATGCGGGCGAAATCCGTGGGATGGAGCGCCATGTGTACGTTTGCCGGAAAGACGGCTAGGAGCAACAGGAGGAGGCCCCACCCGGCGACCGTCCGCAGGCCCGGTACCAGCACACCGATGGCGCCCAGCAGCTCGGCGATGCCACTCACGTACACCAGCGTGTAAGGCGCGGGCAGGAAGGGCGGCACGATGCGGGCGAAGGCCGCGGGCCACACGAAGTGGGCCGTGCCCGCGGCGCCGAAGAGAAGCGCGATCAGGTAGACGGAGAGATCGTGTACGCCGCTGCGGGGTGAGCGAAGCGAGAATCGAGTCGGGGGCATCGGAAGGGTCATTGGAAGCTCCAGGAGAAGCCGGACGTCTCGGAGGAGGCTCGCAAGGTCCCACAGATGTACTCCGCGAAGAATCTGTCCGTCACGGACGGGGAAGAGGCCTGTGCCTCGCACGGCCACCGGCTGCTGCGTTGGGAAATGTCAAGGAAAGCGCCCTCGTGCACGGCGTCCAGGCTCTAGAAGACGGACACGCGGGGCGGATCGGCGACGTACTGTTCGAGGGTGAGCGTAGAGTCGGGGAAAGCCGCCAGTCCGGCCCGGATCGCGCGCTCGACTTCGTCGTCGCGCTCCACGAAGAGCTGAGACCGGGCGGCGTTGAGGCGGTCACCGGTGGAGGGCATGAGCGTGAAGCGGTCTAAAGATGAAAGACAGATCAGAATCGAACGCGAGAGCGGCGTCTCTGCGTTCCTCCACAACAAGCACGACCATGCGAACAGAGCAAACCCGTCCTGTTCTCTGGTTGGATCACAGAAACGTCATGCTTCCGGTTGCGAGATGCGCACCGACCGGTCTGGTGACTGGGTACAGTCGCCCGGTACCATGGGCAGTGCATTGGCAACACGCCAATATCCTCCCACACACAATCACCCACAGCCCATGATACTCTTTGCGCGAAGTACCACGACCGCACTTCTCGTTGCCCTCCTCGTCGGCGCTGGCGTCCGACTCGGCCCCGGACTCCGCGGAGACGGTCGAGGCCGGGTCGGCTGCCCCCGGCGCACCTGATGGTTTCGTAACGAAGCAATTGAGGGGCGCCTTCGTTTGTGAAGTATGCGAGCGCGGAATTTGCCTCTGCATCCCGCTCATTCGTTCCTCACGTGCCTCAATTCATGGATGCGATCGATCCTTCCCGTGGCCTCTTCTGCAACCGTACGCTCAACCTGCGGGGCATTCAGGCCATCGGGTACGACATGGACTACACGCTCATCCACTACCACATGCGCGAGTGGGAGAAGCGCGCCTACGGCTTCATCAAAGAAGGCCTGCTGGGCAAGGGGTGGCCCGTGGAGGACCTGACGTTCGATCCCGACCTGGCCATCCGGGGCCTCGTGATCGACATCGAGCGCGGTAACGTGGTGAAGGCCAACCGCTTCGGGTACGTCAAGCGCACCTTCCACGGCACCGAGTCGCTCCCCTTCGACCGGCAGCGCGACGTTTACCAGCGCACCCTCGTCGATCTCGCGGAGGACCGATGGCACTTTCTCAACACGCTTTTCTCCATCTCGTCGGCCTGCATGTACATGCAACTCGTGGACCTGCTCGACGCGGACGCCCTGGAAGGTTCGATGGGCTACGCCGACCTGTGGACCGAAGTGCAGGAGACGCTCGACGAGGCCCACATGGAGGGCCGGCTCAAGGCCGAGATTGTCCGTCATCCGGAGCGCTTCGTGGATCTCGACCCTCAGATGCCGCTCACGCTCCTTGATCAGAAGCGAGCTGGGAAGAAGCTTCTGCTCATCACCAACTCCGAGTGGGACTACGCCCGTCCCATGCTGGAGTACGCCTTCAACGATTTTCTGCCGGAGGGCATGACGTGGCGCGACCTATTCGACCTTTCTATCGTCGGTGCCCGGAAGCCCGACTTCTTCTCGGTTCGCATGCCTGCCTTTCACGTGGTGAACGATGACGGACTCCTGCGCGAGCACAAGAACGGCCCGCTGAAGGAGGGCTGCGTGTACGTCGGCGGCAACGCCCCCCTCGTTGAGGAGAGCCTCGGGCTTCGGGGGGAGGAAATTCTCTATGTCGGCGACCACCTGTTTGTCGACGTCAACGTGTCGAAGCAGGTGCTGCGGTGGCGCACGGCGCTGGTGGTGCGCGAGCTTGAGCAAGAGATCGAGGCCTTTCAGTCGTTCGCCGGCAGGCAGGCCCAGCTGTCCGAACTGATGGAGAAGAAAGAGCAGCTGGAGACCCAGTTCTCCAGGAAGCGCCTGCAGCGGCAGCGCCTGCGCGAGGGCTACGGCGGGGCAGATGGACAAAGTGTGGAGACACTCGAGGAAGAGATGTCGGAGGTCCGAGACCGACTGACGGAGCTGGACGAGCGGATTGCCCCTCTGGCCAAGGCATCCAGTCGGCTCGTCAACAGCAACTGGGGACCGCTCATGCGCACCGGCAAAGACAAGAGCCTCTTCGCCCGGCAGGTGGAGCGCTACGCCGACGTCTACACGGGGCGCGTGTCAAACTTCCTCTACCACACTCCCTTTACGTACCTGCGATCCCACCGCGGCAGCCTCCCGCACGACGAGGCCGCCGAGCGGGACCCCGAATATGACTCGCTCACCTCGGGCTACGAATGGGACGAGACGACGGCGACGGAGCGACAGTAGAACCGGCCACAGTGGGCTACCGGACGGCGATGCAGGAGATCTCGACCCGAGCGTTGCGCGGGAGGGCGGCCACCTGCACGGCCTGCCGGGCCGGAGGCTTCTCGTTGAAGTACCGCGCGTATACTTCGTTGATTTGCGCGTAGTCGTTTACGTCATCCATGAAGACCTCGCAACGCACGACGTTTTCGAACGTCATGCTCGCTGCCTTGAGCACGGCCCCAATGTTGTCGAGAACACGCTCAGTTTCCTCTTCAATTGTCCCGTCGATCATGCTGTCCGTGTCCGGGTCAATCGCAATCTGGCCGGAGACGTAGAGCCGGTCGTCGACGAGAATGCCCTGGCTGTACGGACCGATGGCCGCTGGGGCAAGAGGGGTCGTCACGGTGCTGCGGGACGTCGAGGTCGACGTAGACATAGGATACGGGAGTAGAGGCCTGTAGGAGGGAGCAGACACCTTAAGGTTTGTCTTTGCCGGGATACGGTGCAAATAAATCCTGTCCATATTTTCTGAAGACTGGTACTCCCGCCCGAACCGGGACTGAACGCAAAGGAGCAGGGGGCTTCGCGCGGTGGGGCTCGTTCCCCAGCAGGGATAAGACCACCGCTCCCGCACTAAGGCATTGTCAGGACTTTCTCTCTGTACCCGGGAACGGTGGTATGCGAAGCGCAGTTCATAACTGTTATCGGCTTTTCATCACTTTGTACACTGTCGGACATACCGGATCATGAGCAAGAAGGGACGCGTGCTCGTTGCCATGAGCGGCGGCGTCGACTCTTCGGTCACCGCCGTCTTGCTAAACGAGCGCGGCTACGACGTCGTGGGCCTCACCATGAAGACGTGGGACTACTCCACCAGCGGTGGGCGCGATGGTAAGGAGGTGGGCTGCTGCTCCATCGAGTCGATGAACGACGCCCGCGTGGTGGCCACCAAACACGGCTTTCCTCACTTTGTCGTCGACATCCGGGAGGAGTTTGGCGACTGGGTGATTGAGCGGTTCACCGACGAGTACCTGTCGGGCCGTACGCCCAATCCGTGCGTGCTCTGCAACACCCACATCAAGTGGGCGGCTCTTCTGGAGCGGGCCGATGATCTGGACTGCGAGTACATTGCCACCGGCCACTACGCGAATGTCCGCTACGACGAGGATCTGGATCGGTACCTGCTGAGCCGGGGAGAGGATCGAAATAAGGACCAAAGCTACGCGCTCTGGGGCCTGCCGCAGGAGCACCTGGCCCGGTCCATCTTTCCGCTTGGGGAGTACGAGAAGCCCGAAATTCGGCAGATGGCCGCCGACTTCGGCCTCAGTGTGGCCGACAAGCCCGACTCGTACGAGATCTGCTTCATTCCGGACAACGACTACGGCCGCTTCCTGCGAGACCGAGTCGACGGGCTTGAGGAGGACGTGAGCGGCGGCAAGTTCGTGCTGAAGGACGGTACGGTTGTCGGCGAGCACGAGGGCTATCCCTTCTACACCATCGGCCAGCGCCGCGGGCTGGGTCTCGCCCTCGGAGAGCGGGTTTACGTGACCGACATCGATCCGGAGACGAACACGATTACCGTAGGGCCGAAGGAGGAGCTCATGGAGCAGACCCTCACGGCCCACGAGATCAACCTCGTCAAGTACCCGGGGATCGACGAGGAGCGGCCCGCCTGGGGAACCATCCGTTACAACGACGACGGCGCGGGGTGCCTCACCTGGCAGCCCGATGACGACACTCTCAAGGTCGCCTTCGCGGAGCCACGCCGAGCCATCACACCCGGGCAGAGTCTTGTGCTCTACGAGGACGACGACGTGCTCGGCGGTGGATGGATCCACGAGGTCGGGACCGTACAGTCCGACGACGCCGAGCATACGGCAGAGGCCCCTGCGTAGCCTAGCAGGTGGGAGGCGCCGTTTCTCTGGCGACGCCGTGCCCTCGGAACGAGGAGTGGCAAGCCCGGAATGGATTCGGTAGACTCGGCCGGGCCAACCAACTCTATTGCTGACAGCGTCCGGCGGGAGGCCCCGTTCCGTAGAAGGAGCCCTGTACCGACGGCCAGACGTGAGGAGTCCATCTGGAATCCGCGCTGCGCTCGCTCAATCGGCGGAGGGTGGAACACTGAATTTTCCGAGATGGTTCGAACTGTCCTCGCGTTATCCCACGAAAACAATCCAGTGCGGCGCTCAAGGCAAGCCTTTGTCCCATTGCGCGCGCAGGTACCCAACATATGGAACGAGCGGACTTGACACGGACAAGCGACTTCACGTGGGAAATCTCCGAGTCGTTCCGGGAGGCGATGCGCGTACCTGTGCACATCATCGCGAGTGAAGAGCTCATCGACGACATTCTCGCGAGCGAGGCCATCGAACAGGCCATCCGGACGGCTATGCTCTCCGGCCTTGTCGGGCATCTTGTTGTGATGCCCGATGTTTACAGCGGTCAAGGAGCCCCTGTGGGAATCGTTGCGGTGTCGAAGTGGCCGGTGGGCACCATTGCGCCCGGGGCGATCGGGCACGACATCAACGCCGGGGTTCGGCTTCTGGGATCGGAGGTTAAAGTGGAGGAGGCCGAAGGCCACTTCGACGCCCTTGCCGACGCGCTGAAGGCTCACATCTCGAGCGGGGTGGATGCGGAGGGATCGATGTCCCTCAGCAAGAACGAGGTCGATCACGTGGCTCAGTCAGGGGCGCAGTGGGCTCTGCGCAAGGACATGGCACAGCAAGACGACCTTGTGCGTGCCGAGGAGGGCGGACGACTCAACGAGGCAAACCCGGACAAGGTGAGCGAGACGGCCCGTTCGCTGGGGGCAAAGCAACTTGGGACGTTAGGAGGCGGCCAGCACTTTATTGAAATTCACGCCGTCGAAGAGGTCTTCAATCGGGCGGCGGCCGTGACGATGGGGCTCAAGGAAGGAACCCTCGTTGCCCAAATCCACTGCGGGTCCCGGGGCTACGGACGCCAGATCTGTGCCGACTACATCGACCGGTTTCAGGGAGTGGCATCGTCCTACGACATCACTCCTCCGGACCCAAATCTTGTGTCAGTCCCGCTCGACTCGGGAGAGGCCGACGACTACATGGGGGCCATGCGGGCCGCGGCCAACTACGCCTACGCGAACCGGCAGGTGCTGGCCCACCGCGTCCGTGAGGTGTTCGATGAGCTTCTCGACGGGGCCGGCCAGCGCTTCAAAACCGTGTACGACGTGGCGCACAACCTGGGCCAGGTAGAGATGCACCAGGTCAACGGCAAGCACATGCGGTGCTACGTGCATCGTAAGGGGGCTGCTCGCGCCTTTGGGCCCGGGACACCCGGCATCTCCCTTCCGTACCGCGCTCTTGGGCAGCCAGTCCTCGTTCCTGGAACCATGGGAGAGACCTCATGGGTCATGCTGGCCACACGCGAGAGCATGCAGAAGAGCTTTGGCTCCGCCTGTCACGGGGCGGGCCGCACGATGAGCCACCACGAAGCCAACCACCACGCCGAGCCCGCCCCGCTCGACGAAGAGCTGGAACGGGAAGGCGTGCACGTGCGATCGGGCGACGGGGCGTCCTCGGCCAGCGCTGTGGAGCTGAAGGAGAACATTGATGCTGTCGTGGAGACCGTTGCTGGGGCGGGGCTTGCCAGCAAGGTTGCTCGTCTGAGGCCGTTGGCCGTCATGCACGGATAAGCTGGGTCAGAAACACCCCCTCGTTCCGTCCCGGATGATTCCAGCGCATTATCTCCCACGCCTCGGTCCCCGTCTTCAGGACCCGTTCAGAACCTTCAGGGAAGAAGGCGTGTTACGAAAGAGACATTGCGGGATCCAGGACACGAACACCGACTCCCGTCGCACGAACCAGTCGCCAAAAGGTCATCCCTATTCCGAGCCCGAAGCAGCACGCCTTCACGTGACCCGTGGTCTTCGGAGACATCCGATCAAATAGCCCTTTACATCCCCCACAAGTACCCCCATGTCCGATTCTGAAGCCAAAGGTCCATCCCTCCTCGTTGTGGAGGACGATAGTGAGCTTAGCACGAGCCTTGTCCTCTATCTAGAGTCCGAGGGCTACGAAGTAACACTGGCCGAGGAGGGGGAAACGGCTCTGGAAAAAGCAACCCGGTTGCCCGGGTACGACCTCATCGTTCTGGACGCGAAACTGCCCGACCTTAGCGGCTTCGAGGTGCTTCGTCAAGCCCGGGACGACGGGGTGAAGACGCCCGTGCTCATGCTCACGGGACTTGGTGACCACGAGCACAAGATGCGTGGCTTTCAGGTGGGGGCCGACGACTACCTGACGAAGCCTTTCGAGACCGAGGAGTTGGTGGCCCGAATCGACGTTTTGCTCCGACGAGAAGCCGAAGCGTCCGTGGAGGGGGGAACGTTTCGGGTAGGGGGGCTTCGCGTCGATCTAGACAGCGAGGAGGTAACCCGCGATGGCACGTCGGTGGACTTGACGGGTCTGGAATATAAGCTGCTCGCCTACCTCCTTCGCCGCCGCGGGCGCACGGCCACTCGCGAGCAGATTCTCCGGGATGTGTGGGACCTCCCCACCGAGGTCGAGACGCGCACCATCGACCGGCACGTGAATGCCCTCCGAGACGTGATGGACGGGGACGGGGAGGATTCCTGGCCTATTCAGAGTGTGTACGGCATTGGATACAAGCTCGAGGGAGCCGAGCGGATCGAAGAGTCACAGGAGGCAGCTTCCTGACCAGCCCCTACCGAAGCGGCACGAGGAACCCAGAGGAAGCCCTGGTTCAAGAGCGCGAGACGAAGCTACTCGTCGTCGAAGCGATAGCCGATGCCGTACACGGTCTCGATGTAGGTCGGATCGGACGGATCGGGCTCGATCTTCTTGCGGACCGACGCCATGTGGCGGTCGATGGTCCGCGTGATGATGTTTTCATCGATTCCCCAGACGTCCCGAAGGAGCTGTTTGCGCGTGACGGTCCTGCCTTTGTGCTGGATGAGATAACGGAGAATGTCAAACTCCAGGGCCGTAAAACTGAGCTCTTCGCCGTCCCGGTAGGCCTCGTGGGTGGTGAAGTTAATCTCCACGTCCCCAATCTCGTAAACATCCATGGGGGCTTCGGCAGGCGGCATGGTCCGCTGCAGGATGGCTTTCACCCGGGCGGCCAGTTCCTCGACGTTGAAGGGCTTGGTAATGTAGTCGTCCGCACCGAGCCCAAAGCCCTTGAGCTTCGATTCCTGCTCGCCCCGGGCCGTAATCATGAGAATTGGGGCGCTGAAGCCCATCTCCTGGGACTCTTCGAGCACATCGAAGCCATCCTTTTTAGGCAGCATCACATCGAGGAGAACGACATCGCATTTGTCCATGTCTTTCATCTTCCGGAGCGCCTCTTCGCCGTCTTCCGCCGTCTCTACCTCGTAGTCCTCGAGCTCAAAGTATTCTTCGAGACCCATCAGGATGTCGGCGTCGTCCTCCACGATGAGCATGTGGTAGGTGCGGTCCGTCGTCTTCGGCATGGTCGGACTTGCTCTAGTTGAGAAGAAAAAGGGTTTGAAGGAGTAAGCGGTGCCACACAGTCTAGTGGTTTGAATGTACCATCTAAAGTACCGACCTATCACGGTCGAGTTGTGAAGGCTGCGTACACTCGACATTCTGGACCGCGACCGGGACACCGTTGCGGCTCAGGCCGTATGATTGGTCGAGATTACTCGACCGGTTCTCCTCTGTTCTCCGAACGAACTGTTTGTTGCTTGCATGACCGACGACGCCAAGTCCTTTTTCTTTGACCTGCTCGACACCCCCAGCCCCACTGGCTTCGAAGCGCCAGGCCAGCGCGTGTGGACCGACTACGTCCGCGACCACGCCGACGAGGTGGAGACCGACGCATACGGCACGGCCTGGGCCAGCCTGAACGGCACCGACGACGATGCGCCCTGCGTCATGCTTGACGCGCACGTCGACGAGATCGGCTTCATGGTGCGCCACATTACCGACGACGGCTTCATCCACGTCAACCGCATCGGCGGATCGGACCGCGCCATCGCGCAAGGGCTTCGCGTCCGCATCTTGGGCGACGACGGGCCCGTCACGGGTGTCGTAGGCAACACGGCCATCCACATTCGGGACACGAAGAACGAAAAGGTGCCCAAGGTGCACGAGTTGTTTATCGACATCGGGGCCTCCGACGCGGACGAGGTCCACGACCGGGGCATTCGGGTGGGCCACCCGATGGTGTTCGACGTAGGCCCGACGGACCTCACCGACTCCCGCATCACGGCCCGCGCCATCGACAACCGGCTCGGCGGCTTCATCATCGCGCAGGCCGTGAAGCGCCTCGCCGAAGAGCGACCCGCGTGGCACGTGCAGGCCGCCAACTCGGTCCAGGAAGAAATCGGGGGGCACGGGGCGGAGATGATCACGCACCGCCTCGATCCGGACGCCGCCGTCGCCTTCGACGTGACCCACGCCACCGACTCGCCCGGCATCAACAGCAAGAAGCACGGCGAGATCGAGATGGGCGAGGGGCCGACCGTGACGCACGGCACCTCCAATCATCCGCAGCTCGTAGAGCGCGTCGTCGAGGTGGCCGAGGCCGAGGACATTCCCCTCCAGCACGAGCCCAGTAGCCGCCGCACCGGCACGGACACCGACTCGATCTTCAAGACCCGCAGCGGGGTGCCCAGCGTCCTGCTCTCCGTGCCGCTCCGTTACATGCACTCGACCGTCGAGGTGGTGGACACCAAGGACATTGAGCACTGCGTGCAGCTCTACGTGGCGCTCGTGCGCTCCTTTGGGGCCGACGAGGCGTTTGGCGTGTCACTGTAGGCATGGATGCGTGGAGGAATGGACGCGTAGAAGCATGAACGTCCCTGCCTCCACACATCCAGAGCTTCCACGCCTCCAATCCTATCCATGGAGCTGGCGGTACTTGCGCACGATGCTGAAGGCCATCTCCAGGGACTGCTCGTAGTTGAGCCGCGGATCGACGCGCGACTTGTACGCGTGCTTGAGGTCGTCCGGGCTTAGTCCGCGGGCGCCGCCGACGCACTCCGTCACGTTCTCGCCGGTGAGCTCGAAGTGCACACCCCCCAGATGGGAGCCCTCGGCCGCGTGGATGTCGAACGCTTGTTCGAGCTCGCCAAGAATGTTGTCGAAGTGGCGAGTCTTGATGCCGTCGTTGGTCCGCTCGGTGTTGCCGTGCATGGGGTCCGAAATCCAGAGCACCGACTGACCAGTGTCCCGAACAGCCTCAATGAGGCCTGGAAGGCGATCGCCGACGGTGTCGGCCCCTAAGCGCGTGATGAGCGTGAGCCGGCCTGGCTCGTCCTCCGGGTCGAGCGTGCGCACCAGCGTTTTGAGCCGCGACGGCGTCATGTCCGGTCCCACCTTGAGGCCCACCGGATTCTGGAGACCCCGGGCGTACTCGACGTGTGCCTTGTCGGGCTGGTTGGTACGCTTGCCCACCCAGGGCAGGTGCGTGCCGAGGTTGTAAATGCCCTCTGTGTGCGGGACCGTTCGCGAGAGCGCCTCCTCGTAGGGGAGGAGCAGGGCCTCGTGACTCGTGTAGAACGTCACCCGCTCAAGAGAATTAAGCTTCTGGCTGGTCACAACCTCGAGGAAGCCGAGCGTATCCTCGATGGCATCGACGATGGCGTGGTACTCTTCGGCCAGCGGCGAGTGCTCCATGAAGCCGAGATCCCAATATTCCGGGTGCCGGAGGTCCGCAAAACCGCCCTCGGCCAGGGCCCGCACCAGGTTGAGCGTGAGCGACGAACTCGAATACGCCTCCACGAGGCGCTGGGGGTCCGGTCGGCGTGCGTCGGCCGAAAACTCCGGACTGTTGATGATATCGCCCCGGTAGCTCGGTAGCGTGGTGCCGTTGCGCGTCTCGGTATCCGAGGAGCGCGGCTTGGCGTACTGCCCCGCAAAGCGGCCCACCCGCACGATGCGCGTGTTAAGCCCGTAGGTCAGCACGAGGCTCATCTGCATCAAAATCTTGAGCCGGCTCGTGATGGCGTCGGCCCGGCAGTCCGCGAACGACTCCGCACACTCCCCGCCCTGCAGGAGGAACCGCTCCCCCTGGGCGGCGCGGGCGAGCTCGTCTTTTAGGTTTTCGACCTCCCAGGAGGTCACGAGCGGAGGCAGATTAGAGACGTGGTCGAGGGCCTCCTCCAGCGCCGCCTCGTCCGGATAGGTGGGCTGCTGGAGGGCGTCTTTCTCGCGCCAGGAGCGAAGGTGCCAGTCCTGAATGGCTGGTCGGGACATGAGAGCTGTGGACAGTGTGAGAGCTAAGCAGGCACAGCCTACGAGACGAGAATCTACACGTTTCCGGCAGGGGGCCTCGAGAGAACCACCGGTGGGGGCGCAGAGGCACCATCAGGACCCGGCATGCGTAACATTCGCACGCACAATCGCAACAAACCTTGCGTCTATTCTTTGCCTGTTGACCGCCTCACGTGCCTGTGACGACCGCAGCTGGAAAACGCATTCTGCTCGTCGAGGACGACGACGACATCGCCGACCTGCTCGAGCTTCACCTCAGCGACGAGGGCCATCGGGTGGAGGTAGTCGACGACGGCGACGAGGGGCTGGAGCGGGCCCTCAGCGGGGAGCACGACCTCATTATCCTCGACATCATGCTGCCGGGCGCCGACGGGTTCGACATCTGCCGGCGCCTGCGTCAGGAAAAGTGCCCTACCCCCATTCTCATGGTCACGGCCAAGACCGAGGAGGTGGACAAGGTGCTGGGGCTGGAGTTGGGGGCCGACGACTACATTACCAAGCCCTTCAGCATTCGCGAGGTGCTGGCCCGGGTAAAGGCCATTTTCCGGCGCGTGGAGGTGGACCAGGAGGCGCAGCGGGACGACGATACGATCCCCATTGAGCTTGGTGGGCTCGTGGTGGAGCCGGAGAAACGGAAGGTGCGGGTGAACGGAGAGGTCGTCGACCTGACGAGCAAGGAGTTCGAGTTGCTTCTCCTCTTCGCCAAAAACCCGGGCCGCGCCTACAGCCGCGACGAACTGCTCGACGAGGTGTGGGGCTACCAGTACAGCGGGTATAGCCACACCGTCAACACCCACATCAACCGCCTGCGCAACAAGATTGAACCGGACCCGTCCGACCCTCAGTACGTGAAGACGGTGTGGGGAGTGGGCTACCGCTTTGCCGAGCCGGACGAACTGGCGGCGAGTGAATCGTGATGCGTGAGGAGTGACGCGGGAGCTTCTCCGAGTTCCGTACTTCTGGGATTCGATGCCATGCATGCTCTGACTCTCGATTTCCTCTTGTCCTACTGACCTGGCTATTTCCCTCTCACGTTTCACGCGTCACGCACCAATCTTCCATGCTCAACAGCTTCTACGCTAAGCTGAGCGCCCTCTTCCTCGTGCTCCTCGTGGGGCTCGGGATCATCCTCGCGACGTTCGGGATGCGGGCGGCCCGCCAGTACGCCGACGAGGTAGAGCAGAAGCTCAACCGCACCCTGGCGGAGGAGATGGTGCCCCGCTTCGAGCCGCATCTCAAGGATAGCATCGACACCGAGTCCATCGAGGCGACGATCCAGAGCATGACCGGCATCAACCGGCGCATCGAAATCTATTTGCTGGAGGGGGACGGCACCCTGAAGGCGTCCTTCGCCGTGCCCGACGCCGAGATTAAGCAGCGCCAGGTCGACCTCGCCCCGGTACGCCGGTTCATGGAGGGGGACGAACTGCCCATTCTGGGCGACGATCCCATGTCGGCGCAGGGAAAGAAGCCGTTCTCGGCCGCCCACATCGAGATTATGGGCCGGAAGGGCTGCTACCTCTACGTGATCCTGGGCAGCGAAAAGTACGCCTCCGTAGCCAGCATGGTGGGGGATAGCTATATCCTGCAGACGGCACTCTGGGGACTCGGGGTCATAATCCTCGTCACGGCTGGCGTCGGCCTGTTGCTCTTCCGGCGCCTCACGAAGCGCCTGCGCGGGATCCAGGCCGTGGTGGCCGACTTCGAACAGGGGAACTTCGACCGCCGCGTGGAGGTCACCTCCCGCGACGAGATTGGTCGCCTCGGCGAGTGCTTCAACCGCATGGCCGACAACCTGACCGAGACGATGGAGGAGCTGCGCCAGGCCGACCGCATGCGGCGCGAACTGGTGGCCAACGTATCGCACGACCTGCGCAGTCCCATCGCCTCGATCCAGGGCTACCTGGAGACCGTGTCGATGAAGGACGGCGACCTGGACCCCGAGAAGCGTCAGCACTACGTCGAAACGGCCCTCAAGAACACGAAGCGCCTCAACACGCTCGTCAGCGAGCTCTTCGAGCTCTCGAAGCTCGAGACCAAACAGATCGAGCCGACGATCGAATCCTTTCCGATTGCCGAGCTCGTGCAGGACGTGGTCATGCAGTACCAGCCTCGGGCCGAGGAGCAGGCCGTTGATCTGCAGGCCGAGCTGCCGGAGCGCCACGCCCGAGTGGAGGCCGACATTGGCCTTGTGGAGCGGGTCCTATCCAACCTCATCGACAACGCCATCCACTACACGCCGGAGGGAGGCAGAGTGCGGGTGCGCCTGAACAACGAACGGGGCGAGGTCTGCGTGGAAGTGGAAGACACGGGACCCGGCATCCCGGAGGACGACCTGCCGCACATCTTCGAGCGCTTCTACCGGGTCGACAAGAGCCGAGACCGAGATAAGGGCGGCGCGGGCCTCGGCCTCGCCATCGCCAAGACCATTCTGGAACTCCACGACCGCACGCTGGAGGTGGAGAGCACGGTGGGCAAAGGGACCACCTTTCGCTTCCGGCTTCCGGTTGAATCGGAAGTCGAGCGGCAGGCGGCGTAGTCCGGACGGCCCACCCCGGGACGTGGACGGAGGCCGAAGTTTATGGAACCGTTAGGAATTGTGACCGGAGCGTGAGGGGGCTTGAGCCTTCTGTGAGGCTCCGTTGTCGGAAGAAAGCAATATTGGGTTCGCAGGATGAGCGAAAGTACAGTGTCTTCGTCACTCTCATCCTGTCGCACGCAATCCTTCTCTCAATTCCGACACGGTTACCCATGACTTCACGCCCCATACTCTCACACGTCCCATTTGCATTCCTGTGGATCGGCTGCTTTGCTCTCGTCCTCGCTGGGTGTGACAGCAACGAGGGCGACCCCCCCAGTCCTAATACCTTCGAGGTCACCGTTGAAAATGTCCAGAATGGCGGATCAGCCACCCCGATCCTCAAGAGCGGCGAGTTCGTCTCGCCGGAGGGGCAGGACGGTCCAGGCCCAATCATGAACGGAGACAGCTACGAGTTCTTCTTTACGGCGGGACCAAGAGAGCTCCCAAAAACGGGAATGCGGCTGTCGTTCGCGACGATGTTTATCCAATCGAACGATCTCTACTATGCATTTGAGCCGGGTGGACTTTCGCTGTTCGAGAATGGGACCCCGATCGGTCAGAACAGTCCTCGCGACGTGACGAGCGAGGTGAACCTGTACGACGCCGGGACAGAGGGGGACCAGGAGCCCGGGAGTGGATCCGATCAGGCCCCGCGCCAGAGCGCTCTCGATACGGGACCCGATGGGGAGGGTAGTGTCGTCGAGGTCACGGATCAGGACGGAGACGGCCGTCTGGAAAACGACGGCTTCAGCTACCCGGCCACCGACGACGTAGTCAAGGTGACCGTCGAAAGTGAGTCCCATGAGGACGGAGGCGTTGCATTTACCGTCACCATCCGGAACCGGGGGGCAAGCGTCAATGGCGCGCCCATCCCTCTCTCCCCTGGTTCCTACGCCGTGCACTGGGACCAAATGCCGGGCAGCGATGGGGGCGACGTTACCTTCCCAGGTCATAACCCAGGGGGATCGGCTGGCGACGGCATTGAGTCCATCGCGGAGGACGGGCGCCCAGGTGGAGCATTGCCCCCCGACGACAGTTCGCCCGCGGGAAACCACCTCCAAACCCTTCGAGGGCGCACCGGCATTACCGTGCCGCTTTCCCCGGGTGCATTTGCCATCCATTCGGATGACGTGAGCCTCTTCGAGACCGGAGCAGAAGCGTCCGGGGGCATTGAGGCCATTGCCGAAGACGGACGCCCGAATGGGGCACTCGACGGCGACGCCGGATCGCCCGCGGGCAATCTTGTAGCAGATCTGACGGGCACCAACGGGATCAAAAGTGTTGATCCATTCGGAGGGGGGCCTATTCTTCCGGGCAACGAGGTCTCATTCAACGTTAATGCGACGCCTGGAGACCGTCTCTCGCTCGCAACAATGTACATTCAATCGAACGATCTCTTCTATGCCACCCCGCAGGAGGGAATCGCCCTCTTCGACGAGAACGATCAGCCAATCAACCGGGAGATCGATATCCTTCTCTACGACGCCGGTACGGAGGGGGACCAGGAACCGGGCGTGGGGCTCGACCAGGCGCCCAGACAGTCGGCGCTGAACACCGGGCCGAACGGGGAGGGCTCCGTCACGCAGGTCAACGGTAGTGACGATGGGTTCAGCTACCCTTCGTCGAGCGACGTGATCCGCGTGTCGGTGCGCCCCGCCTCGTCGCAGTAGCACTGCCGTGTCCCTCCCATTTCGGCAGAACGTCGCTGCCCGGCAAGCTTCCGCTTGTCGGGCAGTGCTACGTCAAGGCTGGCGACGCGATAGAACTCAGGATAGGCCGTAGAGGCCGCCGAACTTATTCTGGGCGTACGCAAGCCACGAGTCTGCCGCGAGTTTCCGCCCGGTGGCACGCTCCAACAGATCGGGCGCCGTCAACTTCCGGCCGTGCCGGTGGACGTGGGCGCGGAGCCAGTCGAGCAACGGGGCAAAGTCGCCGTCGGCAACGTGCGCCCGCAGATTTGGCAGCTCGTCCTCGATGGACTCTATGAGCTGGGCGGCCGTGAGGGTGCCCAGCGTGTAGGTAGGGAAGTAGCCGAAGGCCCCCTGCGACCAGTGCACGTCCTGCAGGACCCCGTTCGCGTCCGTCTCCGGCACCACGCCGAGGTAGTCGTCCATCGCCGCGTTCCAGCGATCCGGGAGCTCGTTCACCGACACCGAGCCGTCGATGAGGCCGCGCTCCAGCTCAAAGCGGAGCATGACGTGGAGGTGGTAGGTCACCTCGTCGGCCTCCACGCGGATGAGGGAGGGCTCCACCCGGTTGATGGCGCGGTAGAACGGCTCGAGGTCGACGTCGCCGAGCGCGTCGGGGAACGTCTCTCTGAGTCGTGGGAGGTAGTGGCGCCAGAAGGGGCGGCTGCGGCCCACGTGGTTCTCCCAGAGACGCGCTTGCGATTCGTGGATGCTGAGCGAGGTGCCCTCGCCCAATGGCGTGCGGGCGAGCGCCGGGTCGATGCCCTGCTCGTACAGGCCGTGTCCCGCCTCGTGGATCGTGGAGAACAGGGCCGAGGCCACGTTGTCTTCGTCGTAGCGCGTGGTGAGGCGAACATCGTTCGGCGAGAACGAGGTGGTAAATGGGTGGGCGGAGACATCCTGCCGCCCCTGGTCGAAGTCGTACCCGAAGTCCGCAATCACCGACCGTCCGAAGCGCTGCTGCTCGGATTGCGGATAGGTGCCCCGGAGAGCACTGTCGTCGATCTGTGCGGCCTCGTCGAGGGCGTCGACGAGTGGGACGAGGTCGTCGCGCAGCGTGTCGAATAGCGACACAACCGCAGCGGTGATGCGGCCCGGCTCGTATTCCTTCAGGAGAGCATCGTAGGGCTCGTTCTCGTAGCCGATGGCTTCAGCCTTTTTCACCGATAGGTCCACGAGCTGCTCCAGGTGCGGGGCAAAGTGGGAAAAGTCGTCGTTCGCACGGGCCTGCTTCCACGCCTGCTGGGCCTGGGACTTGGCCTTCGACAGCTCCGCGACGAGCGACGAGGGGACGCGCACGGCCCGCTCGTAGTCGCGCCGGGTGACCCGCACGAGAGCGGCGTCGGGATCGAGGGGGCTCGGGGCGTCGAGCGCCTCCGCCGCGCGGTCGAGCAACGTGCCGGTCTCATCGGCCACGAATCGCTCGTGGGCGGTCGAGTGCAGAGTGGAAAGCTGCTGGGCGCGCGCCTCTGCACCGCCGTCCGGCATGTAGGTCTCCTGGTCCCAGGTGAGCACCGCGGCGGCGGCCTTCAGGTCTTCGATGGGGGCAAGGTGGTCGCGCAGGGCCTCGACGGGAGCAGACATAGAGACAAAATGGGTTTCGAAAAAGTGCGCGATCCAAACGAAGGGGGAGAGCACCTGGTGCCGGCGCTGTCGAAAAAATGGATCGAATTGGAGGAGCTTCCCAGCGCTGCTGCTCCACGTGTTCGGTTACTCGTGGCCGTGATGCTCCTGCTCACCCCAGCCCTCGACTCTAGAACAGGCACCACTTCCCCGCCGTGGAGGACACCAGGGGACAGCGCTCTCACGTGCCATGCGGACAAAGACGAATTTGCCCTTCGGGACGAGAAGTCCACTCTCGGGGCAGGAAAAACGGTGGAAATGAGCGAGGCCGGCTGGTGCGTTCCTCCGCCACCGCTGCAAGACTTGCCCTCGTGGCGAGGCCTCGTTGTGCTGGCTCAGTTCGTCCTCAAAATCAGGACGGGTGCCACGACGCGAGCCCGAAGAGCAAATGCGGCGGAGGTCTGTGCAATTCTCGGTGCAAAATTGATCCCTGTACGATCTTGTCCACACCTGTGGCGACCCCGAGGCGGGGCAGGAGGGTACCTGCGCCCGTGGTCTCTGGACTGAGGGCATGCCCTGCAAGAGGAAAAAACTACACAGAAAGGGGAAGAATCTTCCCACCTGTACTGGGCGAGCCCTGGAAGGACGGCTCAGTGGAGAGAAGCGCCGACTGGCAGGGTGCTTGCCCAGGTATTTCTTCCGACAGTCTCAGGGCCTCATTCCCCTGGCAGAGAATTTGGGCGACAGAGGTTCCGACGTGGGGACCCGCCCAAGAGAGGCCCTGCCCGTCCCATCGGTGTTTCCATCACCCCTGGATTTACTGGCACCAGGGATGCGGGATTACTGGCATGGCCGATGGGTCGGGCAGAGCCGCTCCTCCACCTCCTCGTTTCACTGTCACGTGGGGAAAGCCCGCCGATGCGGAAAGCCATTCGACGCCGCGCCTCTGCATCCTGAGACCGTCAGCCTCGAGGTGGAGACCTGCTTCCGTGCACTGTCTCTCCGACTTGCCAGACTCGTGAGCTAAACCGAGAGAACTCACCCTCTTCTCCAGGGGGATCCTTGATGAAGGGCCAACTGGTGTGCCCCTCCGTCTTCGTTGCCACGTCAGGGGGTCTCCGAGGAATCGGAGGCCTTCTTCCGCCATCCCCCGGTGGGAAAGCCTGCTACTCGTCGTCAGACTCGCTCCCGCTCCCGCCAATTGTTAGCTGGATGAAGGGGCCCTGCATCGTTGCGTCCGGTCCCCCGCTCAGGGTTGTGTCGTCGAACTGCCAGTCGGAGGCCAGAGCCGACAGCATGTACCCGGCCTGTAGCCCGAGCTGAAAGAGCCCTTCGCCGGGTTGTCCAAACTGGTATTCGAGGCCTGCCCCCAGCCGCACGAGGAGGCTCGCTCGTCCCAGGGTGGCCCTCCGGTTGGGGTTGTCCAGCACCTCATCGAAGTTGCTGGCCTCCCCCCGACTTCCAATTTCGAGCCGAATACCTCCTGCACCGACCCCAAGCTGAGGATAAACGCGAACGCTTGATTCCGGCCGAAACAGATACCCGAGCGTAAACAAGCCGTAGCCCCCACCCACCGACACGGTGCGTCCCTGAAAGCCCTGGTCCGAAGTGAGGAGACCGTGTCCCTCGCCCCCCAGAAGCAGTCGGTCCGCAACGACGCCGTAGCCTCCTCCCCCGATGGTGACCGTTTCCGTCGCGAACGTCGGGTAGCCAACCTCTTCGAGCCGGTCGTTGAGTGGACCGAAATCGGCGACGTGGGTCCCGATGGCGAAGAATCCTGCGCCGCCATTCCCAGGGGCCATCCTCTCTTCGGACTCATCCTCGTCTGGATCCTGGGCCTGAACGGTGGCGAGAGCCCCGAACCCGAGGAGCAAGACGCTGGCGAGAAGGAGACGAACCATCGGTTGGGAATTCTGCATGAGTTGTAGCTTGCGTGAGGATTCGCGAGAACCGATGAACAGGACGGTGCGAGGAGAAAAGGCTTTCTCCGCCCGGAAAGAGCACTGAATTACACTCGCACGCATGGCACCGATCCGCAGCGTTCGACGGACCGCACTGTGCGCCGACGAATCGTGTACGGGGAGAGGCAGTCGCAGCAGCCCCCAGGATCCGTGAGGACGGTTGCCCGGGGCCGCTGGCGCGACCGACGATTCGGGAGACGGAAGGACGGAGAGCCCCGACGGAAATCGATTGGGGCTGGGAGAGAGGCGTGCCATTGCGACGGAATCGACAGAAACGATTGGAATCGCGATCTGCACGCTGCCCTTTCCTTGTCGCAGAGAATAGGCATGCTCCTGGGCTACAACGCCCACGCGAGGAGAAGGACGAGTGCGGTCCCCGGCACGAACAGGCCTGCGGCCCCGGCGGCGATTCCCACGAGTAGCAAAAGGCCGAGCGTGGCGAGCCGCAGCGCCGCCCCGTACCGCACCAGCAGTGCCCGATGGTCAACAAGAAGGGAGCGGAGTGCCCAGAGACGCCAGAAGAGACGCCGAGCCCGGTCCCACCAGGGCGTCGATGCGCCGGTGGCGGCATAGGCAGGACTCCGCCGTTGCCTCTATGATTTCTGAAGCGCGCACAGAGAGGCGATCCGGCAGGGCCGCAAGGTCCCGCAGACCGGCATGGAGAAGGAGGGCGGGTCCACGATGAAAGACAGGAATGACGTTGGGCAACACACCGCCGGGTCCCTCTGGGTTCCCGGACCGCGACGTCAGCACGGAGCTGCGCAGCACCGAAATATGAAGGTTCAGGATAGTACTGGACAGGCTGCAGGCTCTCTTTTATCGTACATCAGCGATCAGTAACGAATAGAAGCACCGTCTACCGTGCCGCCGCTCACCGATTCTTCGTTCTCAGACGAGCAGCGCCAGCTCGCTCAAGGACTGAAGGCCCTTGCCCACCCGGCCCGACTCGCCATCGTCCGGCTTCTGGCCGAGCGCGACGAGTGCATCTGTGGCGAGATCGTCGATGATCTGCCCCTGGCTCAGTCCACCGTCTCCCAGCACCTGAAGGCGCTGAAGGAGGCAGGCCTCGTACAGGGGTCCATCGAGGGCCGACGCACCTGCTACTGCCTCGATCCGGAGGCGCTGTCGGCCCTTGAAGACGAGCTAGACACACTTTTCGACACGCTCAACCTTTCGTCCTACCCACCCAACTGCTGATGACTCGGATGTCCATGCCCTCCGCCAACCCCGACGCCCTGAAAGACGCCGTTCGTGAGAAGTACGCCGCTCTTGCCACAGAGAACGAGTCGTGCTGCGGGTCCTCAGAGGGGTGTGATTCCGGCGCAGAATTCGACGTGAGTAGAGACTACGCCGACGCGGTCCTGGCCGAAACCGCTGATCTAGACCTCGGCTGCGGGCGGCCCACCGACCACGCCGATCTGCGGATGGGAGAGCATATTCTCGACCTCGGGTCCGGCGCCGGCATGGACGCCTTCGTGGCCCGCCGCGACGTGGGGCCCGAGGGGCACGTCCACGGCGTCGATCTGGCCGAGGAGATGGTCGAGAAGGCCCGCGAAAATGCCGACAACCTCGACTACGACAACGTCACCTTCGAGGTGGGCGACATTGAGGATCTGCCGGTCGAGGACGGGACGTTCGACGTGATTCTGAGTAACTGTGTGCTCAACCTGGTGCCGGACAAGCGGGCGGCCTTCCGCCAGATGCACCGCGCCCTGCGGCCCGGGGGGCGATTTTCGGTGTCCGACATTGTGCACGATGGCACACTGCCCAGCGGGTTGCGGGAGGCGGCCGAACTGCATGTGGGCTGCGTGGCGGGGGCGATGGAACGGGACGCGTATCTGGGGCGGCTCCGCGAGGTGGGGTTCTCAGGCGTGCGAGTCGCCACCGAAAAGATCATCTCGCTGCCGGACGACCTCCTGGCCGAGCACTCGGAGGGCGATCGAGGGGCGGACGTCCGCGCGGGCGATGCTGGGCTGCAGAGCGTCACCGTAGTCGGCCGCCGGCCGGGCTCTGACAAATCGTAGCATCCCCACTTCCGTCCTGATTCCAACGTCCCCGAACAGACCACCCCTCTATGGCTGAGCAACCGACGACCGCAGACGAGCAGACATCCCGTTCCCCCGATTCTGTCCCCTCCGGCAACGGACACGCCGAGAACGGTTCGGCCGACGCCATCAGGGCCACTGCCGAGAAGGCCCAGCAGGACCTCGGGGTCTTTGAGCGCTACCTGAGCCTATGGGTGGCCCTCTGCATCGCCGTGGGCGTGGCGATCGGGCAGCTGATTCCGGCGGTGCCCGACGTGCTGGGCGAGATGGAGGTGGCGCAGGTCAACCTGCCGATCGCCGTGCTCATCTGGGCCATGATTTACCCGATGATGGTGCAGGTCGACTTTCGGAGCATCCTCGGCGTGCGGCGCCACCCCAAGGGCATCACCGTGACGCTCGCGGTGAACTGGCTCGTCAAGCCGTTCACCATGTTCGGCTTCGCGTGGCTTTTTCTGAAGGGCCTCTTCGGCCCCTTCATCGAGCCGGGCGTCGCGAGCGAGTACGTGGCCGGGGCCATTCTGCTCGGCGCCGCGCCCTGCACGGCCATGGTGTTCGTGTGGAGCTACCTCACGGATGGGGACCCGGCGTACACGCTCGTCCAGGTGTCGATTAACGACCTGATCATGCTGGTGGCGTTTGCGCCGATCGTCGCCTTCCTGCTGGGGCTCAGTGACGTCATCGTGCCGTGGGACACGCTGCTGCTGTCGGTGGGCCTCTACATCGTGATCCCGCTGGCGGCGGGCGCCCTCTCCCGCACGTGGATCCTCCGCACGAAGGGCGAGGAGTGGTTCGACAACGTCTTTCTGGAGCGGCTCGGGCCGGTGACGATGGTGGGCCTGCTGCTGACGCTCGTGCTGCTCTTCTCCTTCCAGGGCGAGGTGATCCTCAACAATCCCCTCCACATCGCCCTGATCGCGGTGCCGCTCGTGGTGCAGACGTTCTTCGTGTTCGCGATTGCCTACGGGTGGGCCTACGGCTGGCGCGTGCCGCACGACGTGGCGGCCCCGGCCGCCATGATTGGGGCCAGCAACTTCTTCGAGCTGGCGGTGGCGACGGCCATCGCCATGTTCGGCGTCACCTCGGGCGCGGCGCTGGCCGCCGTGGTGGGCGTGCTCGTAGAGGTGCCGGTGATGCTGGCGCTCGTGCGCATCGCCAACGCCACGCGACCGCAGTTTGAGGCCCGGACGGCCCCGGCCTGATTGTCCTTCGACCGACATCTTCCGCCATGCCTTCCACGAAAGCACAGCTGGACCTCGCTATTGACGACGAGGCGGCAGCACACGCCCGCGAGAAGGGCGGCGTGCTCACCATCCGCACCCGCCCCCAGCACGGATGCTGCGGCGGACGAGTCGATCTGGCGACGGTGAGCACCGAGCCGCCCACCGACCCCGAGGCGTACGTGCGGGCGGACCGGGACGAAGTTGAAGTCTATGTCCACCGCAGCTTCGTTTCGCTCGGGGACGAGGCGATGCGCGTCGGCCTCGACCGGCTGTGGATCTGGCGTTCGCTCTACGTGGAGGCCGCGGCGCAGATGTAATTCGCCGATTCTCTCTGTCACACCCGTTTTCTCCGTGGACACCGTCTTGTTCGTCTGCACCCACAACTCGTCCCGCTCACAGATGGCCGAGGGGCTGCTGCGTGCCCGCTATGACGACCGGTACGAGGTGCGCAGTGCCGGCACAAATCCCAGCGGCGTGAATCCGTTCGCCGTGGCCGTGATGAAGGAAATTGGGATCGACATCTCGGGTCACACCGCTGACTCCGTCGACCCCTTCTCGGAGACACCCCCCGACATCGTCGTCACCGTCTGCGACGATGCGGCTGAGAACTGTCCCTACATTCCCGCCCGGAAGGAGAACCTCCACCGCGGGTTCGACGATCCATCGGCCGTAGAGGGTCCCGACGAGGAGAAACGTGCGGTCTTCCGACGGGTGCGCGATGAACTGGCTGAATGGATCGAGGCAACGTTCGGGACAAGGAACGGGTCAGACCGTCCTCACTCGTGACCCTGGGACACTGAGTCTCTCAGGCCGTTGTACTGGCCTCACGTTCCCAAACCCCGAGACCGCTATGTCACCGCCCCCCACCGCCTCCGCCCGTGCCTGGCGCGTTCTTCCCCTCATCCGCCTCATGGTCGGGGCTGTCTTCCTGTCGGAGGGCATCCAGAAGTTTTTGTACCCCGCCCTGCGGGGGCCAGGCCGGTTTGCAAACATGGGCTGGCCGGTGCCTGAGCTCCTTGCCAACTTCGTGGGCGTCGTGGAGGTCACCTGTGGCGCGCTGATCCTGTTCGGGCTCTACACGCGGCTCGCCGCGGCGGGCACAGCAACGATTATGACCGTGGCAATCGTGACGACGAAGATTCCGATCTGGTTGGGGGCCGGGTTTGGCCCATTCGAGGTGCGGACGCTGAGCCAGTACGGCTTCTGGAGCATGGCCCACGCCATTCGAACGGACTGGGCGATGCTCCTCGGCTCGCTCGTCCTGTTGATCGCCGGGGCGGGGCCGTGGGCGCTCGACGCGTGGCGCCGCGGGCAGCGAGGCGACGAATGAGCGCTGCCCTCCGGCTCATGGCCCGGACACTGGGGGTCTACGCCGAGGCTGGACGCGCTGCTCCCCATCCCCGGCGGCACTGCTCCAGTCGCCGAAAACCATTGGGCCGGCGGTACGGAGCGGAATCAAGCGTTCGGGGGGACAGGCCCGGAAGTGAACAGGGGATCGGGCAAGCCGTACGTCGGAGCCGCGCGCCTTTGTCGCTTCCGTGTACGGGTCGCCTCTCACCATTCTGCGTTCTGGTCTGATGCCGAATGCGTCCATCCCCTCCGACAAGACGAAAGGCCAGGTTGAAGCCGCCGTCACCGAGGCCATCACACAGTTTGAGCGCGACTATCTCGGCCGCGGGCCGAAGGAAGCGAAGTCCTTCATCGTCGAAAACCTTGTCGTCGTGAAACTACAGGGCATCCTGGGCCCGGCCGAGCGCCAGCTTAGCCACGAAGACGGAGGCGTCGAGCTCATCAAGAAGATGCGGAGACGAGTGATCGAGAGCTGCAGCGGGGATCTTTCCAAGCTCGTTGCGGAGAAAACCGGCATCGAGGTCGTGAGTATGCACGCCGACATCAGCGCTCGGACCGGCGAGCGCGTCTTCGTCTTTACCCTCGACGAAGATCTGGAAGCCGCTCTAGAAAACCGATAGGGACGAACCGTGAACTTTTGGTGAGGGGAGCGGTCGTCCTTGTACTCATTCGGTTCGGGCGCTATATTAGCCCTCGCTGTTGAAACGGAGCGCCGCGTTGGCGAACCGGATCCGCAGCCACATACCGCTCCGGCACGCAAGCCGCGCACACGCTCAGTACGAGCGGGTGCAACGACTGCAGGCCGACATCAGCGTCCCAACGGCGCTGCGTGTCGGCCTTTTGTTTGTCGGGTCTGGGCTGTTCGACGGACGTTCGGTCCCAACACTTGGTCGCTGCGGCGTCGTGGATCTCACGCGAGGGGACCTCGACTGCTGTGTC
>NZ_JBDGQQ010000177.1:0-13466 GCF_042218895.1 Salinibacter sp.
GCCTGAGAACTGCTCTCAGGCGGGGTTTTCTGTGCCTGTAGCCGTCCTCGGACCGGAGTCGCTCTTTACCAAGGCGGACCTTCTGCCTCGCACTCTGGGCTTTATCTGTAGCTTCCAGCCATTGCTCGAAGCGTTCGCAGCGCTCCTACACGGCCTCCAGCGGCGGAACGCCCGGCGCGCCCAACGCGGTCTCCCTCCCGCCCTCCGACGAGGCGCCCGCGTCGGCCGGCCTCCGCATCCGCCCCAATCCCTTTTCGATTGAGCAGGACGGGGCTACGCGCATCTGCCACACGTTCGACGATGTGCACAATCCCGTACGGGTTCGTATCTACGACGCCCAGGGGCACGAAGTCTGGAGCGAGGAGGCGCGCCTGACGGGGCGCAGCGGGGAGACCGTGCAGCGGGGAGACCGTGTGGAACGGGCGTAACGACGCCGGCGAGCGCGTCCGCGCTAGGCCGCACGTGGCACTCGTGGAGGCGGGCGGGCCGAGGTCGGGAACCGTCACGCAGCTTAAGAAGACGGGGGTCGTGGCGCGTCCGCTCAATTAGCCGCGGTTGTTCGGGGGGAAAGTCTAAACCCACCGGGAGCTCCCCTCTGGTTTGACCCCGATTCCGCAGTGTTCCTACCCGCTCTTCCTCAATGTGCTTATCCTTCTCCCTGATGCACCCATTACCTTTCTTTTCAAACGCTAACGCAAGGGGCAGGAGGGAGCGTGCGACGCCCATTCCTTCCAACGCAAGAATTGCAATACAACCGATAGCACTCAACCATGACCTCCCTATCCGAGCAAATTCGAGACCTAAAGAATGAGATTGAGGAGACACGGGCCCATCGGGCCGAGGCGCTTCGCGGCCTGAGCGAAGAGGTAAGCGACCTGGGAGACAGGTTGGCCAACATGCTTGAGGACTTTCGCGAGGACCGGGCCGAGACGTCGGAGGCGGATCAAAACCGGCGATCCGACCGACTGGAGCAGCTTCGGGACGAGGTGCACGACATTGCCGACACCCTGAAGGCGAAACTTGCGAGGTTTCAGGACGATCGTGCCGAAGCGGCGGCGAACGATCGCGCCCAGCGCCAGGACGACTTGCACCGTCTGCAGGGCGAGGTGAAAGGCATCGCTGAGGCTGTAGGCGCACAGATCGAGCGCTTCCACGACGAGTTTGCCGAGATGGCCGAGCAAAGCCGGAACGACCGGTCCGTCACGGCGGCCGAGGTCCGGAGTGCCGTAGGGGGCATCCGAGAAGACGTTCAGGACCTGGTGGAGAACCTGCGGGGGCAGCGCGACGACGCCCGGCGGCAGGCCCAGGAGAAACGTCGTGCGTTCGTGGATGAAATTCGGTCCACCGCTCGGGAGACCCTCCGGCAGAGCCGAGAAACGCGTCAGGGACTCGTCGACGAGGTTCAGTCGGCCGCCCAGGAGGTGCTGTCGGCGGCCCGCGAGGCCCAGCGCGAGGTTCGCGTCGAGGTCGAGACGGCCCACCGCGCATGGACGGGGTCGGAGCCTGTCGCTCCGGCCGAATCCGAGGAGGACGCTGCGGAGACTCAGGAAGAATCTGGGGAGGCCGAAGAGGACACTGAGGCCGACTTTTCGGAGCTTCAGGGTGTTGGGGACAAGACGGCTTCTCAAATTAAAGACGCCGGACTCACGACGTTTGAAGACCTGGCAGACAGCACGGAGGAGGACGTCCGGGATATGATCGAGGACCTCCCTGCGTTTGCGGACGTCGAGTCGTGGATCGAGCAGGCCCAGGACCGCGTGTAGGACCATGTTTTTACTCGACGACATCCTCCTCGCGCCGATCCGGGGGGTCCACTTCATCGCCTCCTCAATCTACGATGCGGCCCAGGAGGAGGTCGAGAACGAGAAGCGGATGCTCCGGGACGAGTTGAACGACCTGTACATGGAGCTGGAGACCGGCGACCTCTCCGAAGAAGAGTTTGAGGCCCGCGAGGAGGAGATTCTCAATCGGCTCGACGAGCTGGAACAACTGGAGCAGGAACTGGAGGGCGGGGAGGGCCGCGAGGATCAGCAGTGATGAGAGTGCTCCGATGCGAGTTCTCTCAGCGTTACCGTTTTCCACAAGACTCCGTGACCGGCCACGGGGTCCCGTCCATTCCCCATGTCTTCTCCTTCGCCCCCGTTCCTCAGGTCGCCCCCGTTTTTGCTCCTCTTTGGGGGCAAGGGAGGCGTCGGGAAGACGACCTGTGCGGCGGCCGCGGCCCTCCGGTTGTCCCGACAAACGTCGGGCGAAGAGAAAAAGGTGCTCTTGCTCTCGACCGATCCGGCCCATTCGCTCGGGGACTGTCTCCAGGACGCCGAACGGCCTGCCTCCCTGGAGGTGGAGGAGTTCGATGCCTCCGCCGCGCTCCGGCAGTTTCGCGAGCAGCACCGGGGCACGCTCCACGAGATCGTCGCCCGGGGCACGTTTTTTGACGACGCCGACATCCAGGAGCTCCTCGATCTGGCCCTTCCCGGGCTGGACGAAACGATGGCCGTGCTTCGTCTCGCCAGCCTCGCCGATGAGGAGACCTACGCGACGGTGGTGGTCGACACGGCGCCGACCGGCCACACGCTCCGCCTCCTCGAAATGCCGGAGCGGTTCGAGATGTGGGTGGAATTTCTGGACGTTCTGCTCGAAAAGCACCGGTACATGCGGGCTCGCTTCGCCGGGGAGGCCGGCTCGGACCCGCTGGACACGTTCGTAGAGGACCTGCAAGCACAGGCCCGGAGCGTGCTGCGTCTTCTCCGGGACGACGGGCGAACCAGCTTCGTGGTGGTGTCCCGCCCCGAGGACGTCGTGCTCCGCGAGACCCGCCGGCTCGTCGACGATCTCCAGGAACTGGAAATCCCTGTTCAGAGCCTCGCCCTGAACCGGTGGCCCGAAGAGCCGGGCCCCTCAGGGCCTCAGGCACTCGATCTCCGGCCCCACCACGAGTGGCTGTCGGACCATCGGTGCTGGGCCCTTCCGGATCTGGGGACGGTCGCTCCCTCTTCGTCCCTGCCGGATCTCTGGTCCCGGGCCACACCCCTCGATGAGGAGGAGTGGGACCAGATTGAGGAGCGCAGATCCCGACAGTCGTCGGAAGAGCCCCCCGACGCAGCGGGCTCGGCGCCGCGGGTGAAGAACGAAATTGCCCTCCCCGACCACATGCTCTGGCTCTTTGCGGGGAAAGGCGGGGTCGGGAAGACAACCCTCGCCTGCGCGACGGCGCTTCGCCTGGCCGAAGACGCCCAACACAGCGGCGAGTCGGCCCGCGACGGGGACGCCCGGGTGCTGCTGATGTCCACCGATCCGGCCCATTCGCTGTCGGACGTGCTGGGCACCGAGGTTCAACCGGATCCGACCCCGGTCACCGACTGCCTCGATGCCCTCCACATCGAGGCCGCGACTAAGCTCGAGCAGCTGCGAGACGACTACGTGGAGGAGGTACAGCAGTTCTTCAGCCAGACCGGAAGTACCAGCTTCGACCTTCCCCACGCCCGGACGGTGACGGAGCACCTGATGGACCTCGTCCCGCCGGGCGTCGACGAGATCGTAGGCCTCTCGGCGACGTTGGAGCAACTCACCGATGGCCGCTACGACCGGATCGTACTGGACACGGCCCCCACCGGACACTTTTTCCGGTTCATCGAAATGCCTGACGTGTTCGAGGCCTGGATCCAGGCCTTCTTCCGGCTGCTCCGGAAGTATCGTCGCGTCGTTCGGGCTCCAGCCCTCAAAGATCGGCTCGTTCGCCTCTCCAAGCAGGTGAAGCGGCTGCGCCGAATCCTCGGGGGGCCGGAGCCGGAAAACGGAGACCGCGAGTCGGAGCGAGACGGCAAGGTGTACGGCGTGGCGACCCCCGGCGACATGGTGCTGGCAGAAACGCGGCGCCTGGCCACCCGCTGCACGGAGGCCGGGCTGTCAATGCCCGCGCTGTTCCTCAACAAGGTCGACCCCGAATCGGCGGTGTTTTCCGATGAGGGACGCCGGACAGAGCACGGAGGCCCGGATCGAGCCCCCGTTCAGCGCTTCAAAGCTGCCTTCGAGGACTTCTTAATCACCATCGTGGAGCGCCGGCGCCCCCCACAGGGAATCGATCCGCTCCGCAGACTGGGCCGTGCGCTCTACGCGTAGCCGCTGCTCGCAGGAAGCCCTTCGCCCGTTTGATTGCTCGGACGCATCATTCCCAAGCCTCCAATGCCTGAACGCCTCCCCGGACAAAGTACCGACGTCACGCTCGCCGAAACGCTCGACCGGGTCCTCGACACGGGGGCCGTTCTCCGGGGAGACGTCGTGATTTCGGTGGCCGACGTGGACCTCCTGTACCTCGACGTGCGCCTGCTTCTGAGCGCGGTCGATACGGCCTTCGATCACGGCGCCCTTCGGCAACGATCCATCCTCAAAACAGACCTCAATTCCGATGAGTGACAACGATCGTCTCCGACCCGACGCGAACGTCTCCGCCGGCGACGGCCGGCTGGAGGCGAAGGCTCGCGGGGGGACGCCCCAGAACCCACTGCGGCACATTGACGTCGACGAGGACAATGCCTCGAAAGGACTGGCGCAGCTGGTGCTGACGCTGATTAAGCTGGTGCACGATCTTCTGGAGAAACGGGCCGTCGCGCGGATGGAAAACGACACCCTGACAGCCGAAGAGACCGAGCGAATTGGACAGACCCTCAAGAAGCAGCTCGAAGAGATTGAGCACATCTGCGACGTGTTCGGCCTGGAGCTCGACGACCTGGACCTCGACCTCGGCGCGATCGAGCACCACGACGCCAGCTAGGAGTTCTCGGCGGCTCCACTGCGCGGGCCCGGCCTCACTACACTCCAATGCACTCCCATCCAACCGATCTTTTCCCATGGCTAAGCAAATGCAGAACATGCGCGGGCCGCGAAGCACCACCCTCGCCGATCTTCTGGAGCGGGTGCTCGAAACAGGCATCGTGGTGGCGGGCGACATCAAGGTAAACCTCAATGACGTGGAGCTGCTGACCGTCCAGATCCGTCTGGTAATCTGTTCGGTCGACAAGGCCGATCAGATGGGCATGGACTGGTGGAAGTCGGCCCGGTACCTCCAGTCGGAAGACTCCAGTTCTACACAGGACGACGAAGATGGGCAGGAGCAAGAGAAGACGCAGGCGCAATTCGATGAGCTGAACGACCGGCTGGACCGTCTGGAGGCCACCATGAATCAATTGGCGGAGGCGAAGGCGGAGGAGAACGGTGCCAGCGAGGACGACGGCGCCTGACGGCGGCACGCGAGCGGCAACCGTGTCTCGACGAAGACGGTTGCCCCCTGAGACGATGTCGCCGATGGAAGCGGACCGACCGTCCGGCTCATCCCCCATTGCGCAATGTTCTCACCCCCCATCCTCAATCTGCCTATTACTTTTGTCGAGGGGGACTCTAAATTGCGCCCTTGAAGACGAAGACCGAGCACCCCTCACTTACTTCTCAACAAAGCACCCTCAGTCCCATGGCTGAAGTTCAGAAGACAGGCGATGCCAGTGGCCTGGCTGAAGTCGTTGACCGGATTCTCGATAAGGGAATCGTGATCGACGCCTTCGCCCGAGTGTCACTGGTTGGCATCGAACTCGTATCCGTGGAGGCCCGCGTTGTCGTGGCGTCCGTCGAGACGTACCTGAAATACGCTGAAGGCATCGGCCTGACGGCGACGGCAGCGGCTCCGGCCTCCTAAGTAGAGGTGAATGAGGCGCGTACGGAATCCCCGCAGGATTCCGACGCGGAAAAGCAGGAATGGGAAGCCCGATCGAGTACGATGTCCATCGTGCCCCGGGCCTCCCCTCCTGCTTTCCCTCATTTGGGCATACGTCCAGGAGTATGGGAAGTTGTCCGGTAGTCCCCGATCTCCCCTCGGCGTCTACATTCCCCACACACTGCATACCGCAAAACATGGAGCACGCAGAGCCGAACGCAACCGCCATCGACGGCAAAAGTCGAAACGGGACCTTCGTCCCTGAGCCAAGCGACAAATTTGTGACGACCCCCGCAGTCGAGAAGGTGACGGACCGCTCCCTAGCCTACCTCGACGCCCGATATCCCGTGCATCTGACCGGCGTGACGGGGACCGGCAAAACGAGTCTGGCGTTCCACATCGCGTCCCATCTCGACCAGCCCGCCGTTCTCCTCCACGGCGACAGTGAGTTCGAACGGTCCGACCTGGTGGGCGGAGAGGTGGGCTACCGAAAGTCCCAGGTGGTCGACAATTTCATCTCGTCGGTCCTGAAGAAAAGCGAGAACGTGCGGAAGGTGTGGCAGGACAAACGCCTAGCGACGGCCTGCCGGGAGGGATACACGCTCATCTACGACGAATTTACCCGCTCGCGGGCCGATACGAACAACGTGCTCCTGAGCATCCTGGAAGAGCGAATACTGAGTCTCCCGGCGCGCGGGAAGCGCGAGAAGGACTACATTCGGGTCCACCCCAACTTCCGAGCCATTTTCACCTCGAACACCCGGGAGTACGCCGGCACGCACGACACGCAGAGCGCTCTCTTCGACCGGCTCGTCACGGTCGAACTCGATCACCCGGACCGTCAGACCGAGATTCAGATTACGCAGACCCGCTCGGGAGTCGGCGAGGACGCCGCGGCAAAGATCGTCGACCTCGTCCGCGGCGTACGGGCACGGAACGAGGACTACCACGGGCCTTCGGTGCGGGCCGCCATCCTTCTGGGCCGCGTGTTTGCCGACCGGGAGGACGAATTCGATCCGAACTCCGCGTTCTTCCTCGACGTGTGTGCCGATGTGCTACGCCCGAGCCGAGCAGCAGGCGAGACGTCTGATGAGGGGAGCATGGAGGAGTACATCCAGACCGTTATCGACGAGGTATTTAAGCCTGTTCAGTAAGGAAACCACGTTCCCCCCAACCCGACCCCTGTACCAGACCTCCAATCCAATGAGTGACGACCCTAGCGACGAGGCCCCCCGCGAGCGCTCCAGCCGATCACAGCCGCGCCCGAAGCGTCCACGCCCTCCGTCCACGCGGCCGCCCTCCAGCCTACGGGCCGCAAAACGGACCGACAGCCACAAGGCGTATGTGGAGCTTGCCAACCTCCAGATGGCCCGCACCCGTCAGGACCGAATCCGCTCGGCCCTCCAGGATCAGGTCAACCGGAGCACTCGACGGATTCAGAAGATCGACGAGAAGGTCGAGGCCGTGAAGGAACAGATCGAGCAGAACGAATCGGACAATTCGAATCCAAAGGACGGCACCGACGAAGCGTTTGAGTATGAGTACTGAGTCGACTCCGCACGGCGCGGCTCCTTGAGCATGCTCGCCGGGGCCGCGCCCCCGCACCGCTGATTCTCGCCGGTTCCCTCCCCCGACGCAGGGAGCGAAACGTTCGCCCAAACGGTCCAACAGCTCATGAGCGCACAATCGAACGAGTCGTCGCAGAAGTACCTCTACGCAATCACACAGGCGGGTGCCATCGGCGAAACCGACCTCACTGGGATTGAGGACCAGCCCGTCTACCCTATCGACACGGAGGGGCTCGCGGTTGCCGTGAGCGACTTGGGCCGAAACGACGTGCGACCACGGCGGCGCCACCTGAAGGCCCACCACGGCACGATCGACGAGCTCATTGACCAGGGAATCGACATCCTCCCTGTGTCGTTTGGCGTCATCGCCGAAGGGGCTTCCCAGCTACGCTCGTTCCTCGTCCGCAATCGGGACCGGCTTTCCCAACAGATCGACCAGCTCCGCAATCGGGTGGAAGTCAGCTTCCGCGTGGCCTGGAACGTCGACGATCTCTTCCAGCACTTTGTGGAGCACCACGAGGAGCTCCGGGAGACCCGCGACGAGTACTTTCAGGGAGGCGACCGAGAACCTACACGGCAGGAGAAGGTACACTTGGGGGAAACATTCGAGGAAATCTTACACGCACAGCGCGCGGCCCACCGGGAGCGCGTGGAAGGTCGCCTCCTTGAGGTGGCCGACCAGATTCACGCCGAGGACTGCCGTGAAGAGACCGATGTCATGCGCCTGGCGTGTCTGGTAGAGCGCGACCGGGTCGAGGATCTGGAGGACGCCATCTACGACGCCGCCGAGGAGTTCCAGGACCATTTTCTCTTCAAGTACACCGACCCGACGGCCCCGTACACGTTTGCCGACATCGAATTCTAGCCCACCGGCAATCTGGTCTGCCCCGCGCGGAATTTCCCCCCTTGCTGATGCAATTGGAGCGATATCCGTGAGGCGTAAAACATGAAGGAGAGAAACTATTCTTCACGCATCACTCCACGTATCACTCCTCACGCATCACGGCATCCGACGAATTCTCCCAAAAACGCACAGGCACATGGCCGATACGAATCGCAACGATGAAAACGGCGAATCCGGCGTCGGGCGCCTATTTCGCGAGCTGGAGAGTGCCCTTGAGACGCTCGGGGACCTCGCCGAGGAGGGGCAGAGCTGGTCGAAAACCACCTCGCTCGGGTCGGAGGACTCGGACCTGCAGGGTGTGTTCGACCTGGATGTCCGCACGGGCGAGGCCGCGCGCAGGGGCCATCCCCGAACGTCGTCGCCGTCCGCCGATGCCCCTCAGAGCGAGCGCTCCCGTTCCACGACCGATCAGTCGTCGGATCGGGAGGTGCCGGTTGAGGAGCGACGCGAGCCGGACGTCGACGTGTTCGACGAAGGGGATCACGTGCTCGTGATCGCCGAGATGCCGGGCGTGACGAGCGATCAGGTCGACCTTCAGATCGACGGCGACGTGCTCGCCCTCGAGGCCTCGACGCCGGATCGGACCTACGCGACCGAGGTGCTTCTGCCCCAGGAGGTTGCGTCCCCGACCGAGGTCCAGGCCAACAACGGAATTGTCAAAATCCTCTGTCCAGCGTGAGCACAAACAAAACGTCGGATCTGGAATCGGACCTCCGGCTGACGGTCACGGAGGCCCCGCGGGACGACGCGGGGCGGGGAGTGGTCCGCATCGATCCGGAAGACATCGAGGCGCTCGGCGTGGACATCGGGGACACCGTTGCCCTTGAGGGCGGCGGTCGGGCCGTGGGGAAAGTGCTTCCCCTGCAGCCCGAGGAGCGGGGCCAGGGCATCATCCAGATGGACGGGGTGCTGCGCGAGAATGCTGACGCGGGCGTGCACGACTCCGTGTCGGCAAGTGCCATCGAGGCACCGCCCGCCCGCCGCGTGGTGCTTCGGCCCTCGGAGGCCACGCTGTCCGACCAGGACCTCGACTACATCGGGCGCCGGATCGACGGCCGACCGGTGCAGCCGGACGATCGGATCCGGGTGGCCCTCCTCGGCAATCAATCCGCCGACTTCGTCGTGAGTGAGACCCGGCCCGCTGGGCCGGTGCTCATCACGCCCGATACCTCATTGATCATCGAGGACGAGGATGCCGAGGCCGGGGCTGCCGAGTCGGGACGACTGACCTACGAGGACATCGGCGGGCTCGACGCTCAGCTCCAGCAGGTGCGGGAGATGATCGAGCTGCCCCTCCGAGCCCCCGATGTCTTTCAGCAACTCGGGATTGACGCCCCGAAGGGGGTGCTACTGGCCGGGCCGCCAGGCTGCGGAAAAACGCTTCTCGCCCGGGCCGTCGCCGCCGAAACGGACGCCTCCTTCCTGTCGATCAGCGGCCCCGAGATCGTTCGCAAGATGTACGGGGAGAGCGAAGCACAGCTCCGCCAGGTCTTTGAGGAGGCCGCCGGCCAGGCCCCGAGCATCGTCTTCATCGACGAGATCGACTCGCTTGCCCCCCGCCGCGAGGACGTGGAGGGCGACGTGGAGAAGCGAATCGTGGCCACGCTGCTCACCCTGATGGACGGGCTGGAGCCCCGCGAGGGCGTCATCGTCATCGCCGCCACCAACCGGCCCGACGCCGTCGACCCGGCGCTCCGACGGGCGGGCCGCTTCGACCGGGAAATCAACATCCCCATCCCGGACCGACAGGGGCGGCGCGAGATTCTATCGGTCCACAGCCGCGGAATGCCCCTAGCCGAGACCGTGGACCTGAATCAGTTGGCGGAGACGACCCACGGCTTCGTCGGGGCCGACCTGGAGGCGCTCTGTCGCGAAGCCGCCATGGCGGCACTGCGCCGGACCCTTCCCGATTTTGGTCTCGGGCAGGATCGCCTTCCGCACAGTAAGCTCCGCGGCGTCGAGGTTCGGAAGAACGACTTCGACGCTGCCCTCCGCGAGGTGCAGGCCTCGGCCCTGCGGGAGGTCTTCACTGAGGTCCCGGACGTGCAGTGGACCGACATTGGTGGGCTGGGCGACGCGAAAGCCCGCCTGCAGGAGGCCGTCGAGTGGCCCCTCCGCCACGCAACTCTCTTTGCCGAGGCCCAGGTGCGCCCGCCCCGCGGCCTCCTTCTGGCCGGGCCGCCGGGCTGCGGCAAGACCCTCCTCGCCCAGGCCCTGGCCACGGAGACGGAATCGAACTTCATCTCCGTGAAGGGCCCGGAACTGCTCTCCAAGTACATCGGCGAATCGGAGCAGAAGGTGCGCGAGATCTTCCGGAAAGCCCGCGAGGCGGCGCCCTGCATCGTGTTCTTCGACGAGATCGACGCGATTGCCCCCTCTCGGCGGGGCGAGTCGGAGGGGGCAGGCGTCTCGGAGCGGGTGCTGGCCCAGTTTCTCGTCGAGATGGACGGCATCGAAGACCTGCGCGACGTGGTGGTGATGGCCGCCACGAATCGCCTCGACCGCATCGATCCCGCCCTCCTGCGGCCGGGCCGCTTCGACGACCTCATCCGGGTGGACGTCCCGGACGCGGAGGCCCGGCGCGCCATCCTGGAGGTCCACCTGCGGGACAAGCCGACGGCCGACACGCTCGACGTGGGGGCCATCGCGGAGCGGACAGAGGGCTTTTCGGGGGCCGAACTGGCTGCCGTCTGCCGCCGAGCGGCCCTCGGCGCCATCCGGCCCGTGGCCCGTCACGCCGAGGACGACCCCGACACGGACTCGTCGACCCTCGGCAGCGCCGTCGTCCTCACGCAGGAGCATCTCTCGGGCGCCGTCCGCGAAGTTCAGGACCAACGCAAGCGACGCGACTCATGAGCCCTTCTCCCCCGCCCGCCCTGTCGGAGGACCAGGCCCTGTATCTCTTCTGCCTGACCCGCCGGTCGGCCGCATCGTTTGAACACGACGGGCTCAGCGGCCAGGCCGTCCGGCGCCTTCCGGTCGCGGAGGGACTGAGCGCCGTCGTCGACGCCGTGGACCGCGCCGCGTGGACCGGGCCGCAGGCGGAAGAGAACATGCGGTCGCTCGGATGGGTGGGGCCGCGCGCAACCCGCCACGAGAACGTCGTCGAGCGCGCGATGGAGGAAGGCCCGGTATATCCGGCCCGGTTCGGCACGCTGTACTCGTCGCTGGAGCGGCTCCGCACGACCGTCACCGCTCACGTCGAGACGTTGACTGCATTCCTGACGCGCGTGGAGACGGCCGACGAGTGGGCGGTCAAGGGGCTCCTGGCCCGGGATCGGGCCACTGCTCACCTGGTGGAGCAGACCAGCGCCCCCGAGGCGGAGGACGAGGAGACCGGAACGGCCTACCTCAAACGCCGCAAGAAAGAAAAAGAGGCCCGCCGCTCGGTCGACGAATGGCTCGGTGAGGTGACGCAAACGATAAAGGACACGCTGATGGAGACGGCCTCCGAGATCCGCACGCTCGACCCGCAGCGCACGGTGAAGGACGACACGGATCGCTCGATGGCGTTCAACTGGGCGTTTCTCGTGGACCAGGATCGCTGCGACGCCCTGCGCCAGGCCGTCCGGCGGGCCAATGGGCGACACAAACCGGCCGGCCTAAAACTCCGCTTGACAGGGCCGTGGCCCCCGTACAACTTCCGCCCGAACCTCGCGGACGAACCGTCCGGCGGGCCGGAGGGCGACGGCCTTTGACCTCACCTTCGGGGGCTCGCTGTAAATGTACGATCCTTTCGCGACGCTCCGGGCACGCGCCGCCGGAACTACGCCTCCAGTTCAACCCAGATGGCCGCCCGTCGCCGAAGCTCTTCGTTCGTGTCGATGGAGAGCTTCTTTTTGAGACTGCTTCGATGGGAGTCAATCGTTTTTGGGCTCAGAGCCAACTGGTCGCCGATCTCGCGCCTCGTGAGCCCCTCCCCCATGAGCTCAAAGATCTGAAGCTCCCGGTCGCTCAGGGAATGGAGGGATGACGTAGAGACCGAGTGCTCATTTCGTACGTATTGCAGGAGGAGGTCCTTGTTGAGCGAGGGACTGAGAAAAAGCCCCCCGTCCAGCACACGGCGAGCCGCCTCCACGACCCGCGAGCTGGCCTCGCTTTTCATGAGATACCCGCGAGCCCCTGCCCGAAGGGCTCGCTCGGCGTACAAGGTTTCCTCGTGAATCGAGATGACGAGGATGGGACGTTCCGAAGCCGTGGCGTGGAGGTCCTTTATGAGTTCCAGGCCGCTCCCCTCCTCGAGCGAAAGGTCGACAATTGAGAGGTCGGGGTCGAGGTCCGGAACGAGACGCCGGGCCTCTTTCGCCGACTCCGTTTCGCCGCAGACCGTAAGTCCCATTTCCTCCTCAAACATGGAGGTGTATCCTTCCCGCACTACCGGGTGATCCTCAACGACAAAGATTTGCTCACTCATCGGAGGGGTCGGACTTGCCTTGCAAAATGCTCAGTGCTCATGGGACCGGCGAAGAGTAGTTGAGGGCAAAATTTATACCAGACCGTCCCTCGGTCACACAAAGGCCTGGGAGGCTTGGTCCATCGGTAGACTGCATCGTACGAGGGTCCCCCCCTCTTCCAGCGGCCCAATGTCGAGGTGAGCGCCGATCAGGTCGGAGCGATACTGCATGAGCTGAAGCCCATGAGCGTCAGAGGAGTCCGTCTCTTTCAGGATTCCTTTTCCGTCGTCTTTCACACTTAAGACAAGATGATCTTCCTCAAATTGCAAGCGGATCTCAACGCGGTTCGGGTCCGCGTGACGGAGCGCATTGTGCATGGCTTCGGCCCCCATTCGGTAGAGATGCGCCGCCACATCCTCGCTCAACTCCGCATGTCCCTCCGTCTCGAACGAGCACGAAATTCCCGAGATGCTTTCCTGACGGTCGACCAAATTCCGAAGTCCCTCCGTCAGTCCTCCATTCTGAATTTCGAGCGGCGTGAGCGACTGGGAAAGCGACCGCGCATGCCGACTGGCCTCCTCGATCTGGTCGGCCACCTCGTGGAGATGGTCGGCGGAGAGGTCGTTTCCCTTCTCCAGTGAGGTAGCGGCGGACCGTGCTACCATGGACGTTCCTGCTAGCTTCGAGGCAAGCACGTCGTGCAGGTTTTCCCCAATGCGGCGCTGCTCCTCATCACTGATGGCAATGACCTTGCGCTCGAGCTGGCGTCGCTTGGTGGTGTCGAGAAGGACGCCACTGAAGGTCAGCTCGCCTCCCACACGCTCCGGCGTCGCGGCGCTGTAGAGCCAGAGCCGTTCGCCGGAGGGCTTTTCAAAGGGAAGTTCGAGACTCCAGCT
>NZ_JBDGQQ010000178.1:0-7323 GCF_042218895.1 Salinibacter sp.
TGGACATTTCTTCACTTTACTCGCTGACCGAGATCCTTCAGGCCTAAAACTCGCCAACCATACCCCGACGAATTCAGGAACCGGATCGTCGAACTTGCTCGCAGCGGCCGAACACCCTCTGGACTCGCCGAGGAGCCAGTCGACCGAGCAGACCATTCGAAACTGGATAAAGAAAGCTGACCGAAACGACGGAGAGAGCGCAGAAGGACTCTCCACTGACGAGCGGGAAGAACTTCGCGAGTTGTGCACGGCGCTCCGCCAGATGAAGCAGGAGCGGGACATGTTGGCAAAAGCGACGGCCTGGTTCGCCTGGGAGACAGAGGACCGGCCGCCTCCTGGGTTGTAACAGCCCCTCCCCTACGTCGGAGACCGAGACGGCCCTCAGCTTCTACGAATCGAAGACTGCGATCATTCGGGAAGCCGTCCGGGCGTATCTTGCTGATCTAACTGTTCTGCCCTCAAGTGCGGAACGCCTATTCGTAATTCAGGGCCTGACGCCGCGTGGGGCGGTTCGGGGGCTCGACGACGCCGCGAATGCGGAGGCTGTCCGGAACAGGGGAGCCCAACGCTTCCTGGAAGAACGGGGGGACTTCTCGCGAGCGACAGTACAAAGAGAAGACCACTGGGCTGTCGGTACATACTACACATCTATTGCATGGGAGGAACGTCTCTACAACTGCTCTCAGCGCGAATCGAGGAAGGCTCTTGTTGTTGTGTGCAGTGCAAAGACCCTCCCAGACGCTCTTTCCCCTTTCGTAGACGCGGACGCTGTAGGAAACGGAGGGAAGCGGTCGTAGAGGGTCCTGTTCCTCATGGCCCATTAGGAGCGGAGTCGCGACGCTAATCGATGGACAGATTCCGGAGAGCATTCGAGCCCAGCAGAGAGGGGTCTTCCAGGGGTCCCGAAGCCGACCTCCAGGGAGACCCCGCAAGACAAAACGCCCGGCCCCCACCAGAGACCGGGCGTCAGCGGAAGTGAGTTGCTAAAAGAAATGGCGCGTGTCTCCAAGTTTCCTCACCGACACGCACCCAGGAACTGAGCAAGCGAGAGGCCAAGAAGCGATTCCCAGACTCTCTTTCACGAAGTGTTAACTTTCCGGAACACTTCCCACAGGACAGCCCGGTTCATCCGGCCCTTCCACGCCACTAGGAACGGGAAAGGCCCCCTCCCCTGGAAGAAAATTGCGCAGCCGCCAACCCGGACCTTACTCCGACCCCGGATGAAAGCGAGGGGTTTGTTACCAGACTAACGACCGGCGTGCGGACACGACTCATCATGTGCAAGAGGCACAGCGGATTCACGACCAGGGTGGCGTGGACTCGCAGAGCCGAAAACCTCTCAGGACATTTCGTCCTCTGTGGAGATGGCCACCTTGCTGTCGTCTACGTATCGCCGGTTTGCCAGGAGGAAGTCGACCTGTTTGCTTCGGTCTTGGGGACCAATGAGGGAGTTGAGCACACCGGTCGCTCCTCCGACGATTAGTCCGATGTCGAACGGCCGAATCCAGAGTCCCCAGAGCTGCTTCATCAGAACAGCCCCCAGTACGAGCAGGAGAAGGCCACCGGTCAAATACTTCAGGATAGGAATTCGGCTCGTCAGGACATTGGACCGCCACAGGCGCTGGGCTCTCGGCACGTTTGACACGAAGTAGAACGTGGCCTGATGCCCGGTGAGGAGCCACGCCAGGACACCGACTCCCCATCCGATGGCCAAAATTGCGGCGAAGTTAAACCAGTACATTGCTCGTCGTTGCGTGTTGCCAGAACCCGAGGGATCGGAGGCCGGGCGCCACTCTTGATGTCGGTGACAAAGATTTCCCCAACGGGACAACGATACACTCCCGAGCAATGACCATGCCTCAAATTCAGGAGCAATCTCGTCTGGACCTCCCTCTCTGCCTCAGGAACAGCTACCGTAAGTTGGGAATCTTTGCCTTGTCCGACCCCCCCGACGATTCCGTCCAGATGGCGCGCGCTTCGGGCTGAAAAGCTGGGAACAGGAGCAGGGCACCCCTGGTCCACCAGCAAGGATTGAGATGCACGTCTCCAACGACGAGTCCACCCCGAAACGGAGACGACTCAGAACGGCCTGTGCTATAGTGCAAAGTATGTGCAGTGCCCTCGAATAAGCTTCGTATCAGAAACACGCCCACTTCGTCGCTCTGAGCTTGACTCAGAGCCCATCTGACGATCGCCGAGCCCTCCCCGTCTGGCTGGATGGGCTCCAGAGCACGTCTGGAGCGACGAAGGTAACCATTTCTGGCGGATGGAAGCGGGCACACATGACTCTTACATATAGCACAACGCGTACTGAGAGCACACCTTGCTGTCGGAAGAGGGGTTGAGGCCGAGACAACGCGTGCTAATGTGTCGCAGGCGATACTGGACCGGTGTGTCGCAGGCGATACTGGACCGGGCTGGGACCCACCGGTCCGGCGACCTCGACTGGCCTCAGGAAACCGGGCCGCTGTTCCTGGCTCCCGCGGCCTGACGCCCGACCCCGTTGAACAGTAGGCGGACGGAGTCGCCCTACCAAGACACTGGATCGGCGGAACGGTTTTACTGTGCTGTCACGGCCGGGGGGTTGACGCCCCGGAGGACGGTTTTCTTATTCTGGACACGACGAGCAGTCAAAAGAAGCCAGCCTGCCCGGTTCAACCTCCAAACTGAGGTCTGCCGCAAGGGTGGGCTTTTTTCGTATTCCCCTCACGAAATCATTGGCGCCGTTCCAATACAGACACATGGCAGTCAGATTGGGTGTGGTCGGCGCGGGCGCCGGTGCCGCGTCCGCAACGTACGTCATCGACAATGCTCTCCCCGGGGCCGAGATCACGGTCTTTGAAAAGTCACGCGGCGTCTGCGGTCGTGCCGCCGCACGGAGACGCGACGGAATCGTCTACGACTACGGAGCAAACTACCTTAAGGACACCGGTGGCCGCGTCAGCACCCTCATTGCGGGCGAGTTCGACGACGGGCTCGTCGAGGTCCAGGGCCCGATCTGGACCTTTGACTCCGACGGCAACATCTCGGAGAGGTCCGACGGCGGGCGACGATGGACGTACGAGGACGGGATCACACGTCTTGCCAAGCACCTCTTTGGGGCCACAGGCGCAAAAGTCGAGCGTGAGACGCGCATCGCTGATGTTTACCACGACGGAGGCTGGCGGCTCACCGACGACGACGGAGTCGCACACGGACCGTTCGACGCCCTCCTCCTAAATCCTCCGGCCCCCCAGACCGCTGATCTCCTGCGAGAAACGGGCGTTGAGGCTGCGGACCGTCTCGGCAACGCTGCGGGCGGGGTCAGTTACCAGACGGGCTGGACAGCCGTGCTCGGATACGGGTTCGAGTTCGACGCTCCCTATTACGGACTGGCCAACGCCGACGGGGAGCACCAAGTTGGCTGGATCGGACGCGAGGAGCGCAAGCCCGGACACGTACCGGGCGAGGAATCGGTCCTCGTCGTGCAGGCGAGTTCTGACTGGTCGACAGAACGGTACGACGCGGCCCCCGATCGGAACGTCGCCATCCTTGCGCGGCGGACCGCGGAGATCGTCGGCGACCGGCGCCTCGCCAATCCCGACTGGACCGACCATCAGGGATGGAGGTACGCGCTCCCGGACGACGGCGTCTCGGGGAGCGCACGTCGAGATGCCGCCCAGGCGGGGGTGTACGTGGCGGGCGACTGGGTCGCCGGAGAAGCGCGACTGCACGCCGCGGTCCGGAGCGGTCTGAAGACGGGCGAGACCATGGCCGATTCTCTCGGCGAAGGATAACCGGCGGGGCGGAACTCCCGGAGAATCGGCTTCACAGAGTATGCCTGAAGATTTGCTCGTGCGGCGGAGGACAAGCTGGGGAGTCGGCGAGACGAAAAAAGGAGCCGGGCCCCGTGGTCTCCTCCGATCTGAATAGGCTTGCTCGATTCCTGCCTTAGTTCGCCGGCCGATTCTCTCCGTCTCGTACGGACCTCAGTGGTAGATGTCGGCAGAACCGGTAGGATCTGCCCCTTTCCAGGCAAGTTCTAGAGGCCAAATCTTGCGGCGTCAGAGGCGTTGAACGCTCGGGGCCTGCGGAAAAATCGACCGCCTTCCGTCTGCGGACTTCGGTTCATTTTTGAGCCAAGACGACGGGATCAAAATGGCATCGTACGGCGGCGACGTACGATCGAGTCTCTCTGCGTTCCCCGTGCCAGCTGCTTCCTCCCGGACGGGAGATCTGGGTGGGAACGCCGCTCCCCGCGGTGCCAGAGACGTTGCGGCTTCAATTCCTTCCGGCCGAAAGGGTCTGGTCGATCGTGTTGGACAGCTCTGCCCCGGTAAACGGCTTGCTCACGTACCCGTCAAATCCGGCATCGAGCAGGGCCTCGCGGTCTCCCGGCATCCCGTAGGTGGTAAGCGCGACGGCCGGGACCCCCTTGGTAGGCTCCAGGTCGCGGAGAAGGTGGAGAAGCTCCGTTCCGCTTCTCCCCTGCCCCAGCTTGATGTCCAGAAGGAAAAGATCGAACGGCCCATTGTCGAGGACATTCAGCGCTTCTTCCGCATCGGACGCAAGAACAAGGTCGTAGGTCTCCTGGAGCTGTTCTCTGATGAGCAGTCTCACCTGTGGGTTGTCTTCGACAAAGAGGATGCTCGGGGAATCGGAGGCGCTCATGGCTACGCCGCGCGGGAAAGTGAAAAAGGATCTCGCCTATGACATGGAGGAGAGCGCGAGTGTTCCCTCCAGGGGGCAGGCGGCGGTGGGAAGGACGTCCACCTTCTCAGCACCACCAGCCGCCCAGACGGTGTCGGCTCGGGGGCACCGGACGGTGAAGCAAGCGCTTCCCCCTCCCTGGTCTCAACCTCAATCGATCCGTCCAATTGAAGGCCTCCTGGGGTTCGTTGGGCTGAGGCCTCAAACGGCCATACTGGGCCTTGAGTTACCACGCCACAGGGGCTTCTCTCGGAGGCTGCAGGAAGACGCCCGCTCCTGCCGTGCGTCCCGGAAGGAACATGAGGGAACGTCAACCCCCCTGTCTTTTTTGGTACATGGTATGGTTTTTTGATCTGTACAGCACTGAATTTCCAAAGCACTTTTCCTGCTGTCGCTTCGAACCCGTCTCTCCGCTCCCATCTGCGAGAGTGGATCTCCGGTCAGGCAAGCCCAGACACCGCGGATCGCTTTTCTCCGTGGGTCGAACGGGCTCTCCGCGACCTCGGCCACGACCCCGATGCCCCGATGCCACCGGACAAAGCCCGGCGGATCAAAAGCACGCTCCGGGCGGCCGACATTACCCCCGCCCGGATGCAGCGGGCCCTGGAGGAGGCCCAGCGCGCCGCCGGGAGAGGCCAGTCGACGCTTGACTGGATTCGGTCGGTCTGGACGCGTGCCCACGGCGAGAGGCTCGCCGAAGAGGCTCTTGCCCTGGCCCGAGCTCGGCTGGAAGAGGAGCAGGGCACAGGATCCACGGATCTCCAGACTCCCCCGACCCCAGAGGAGGTTTTCGCGTTTCTACTTGCCTGGGAGGAGCTGGGCGGCACCGCCCTGATCGCGGCCATTCGCGAGCTTCAACGCATGAGCCAAGGCGACCTTCCTTCGAACTGAGCTCAGCTTCCGAACTGGAGGGCCGTTCTGAGCATCGAATGCCTGGGGAGCCAGCTCATGAGCCCTCTGAACTGCCCGTCGGAAGCCAAACGGGAAACTGGCTCCTTCCGCCCTCTCGGTGTCGACCCTAAGGGGCCCGCCCATCTGCTCGGCTCAGGCCCTCCGATCGACCGGCTCACTGTGGCCGTCCTCCCCGCATAGGGCCTGGGTCTACTCGCCGATCGCTCCCGCGAAGCTCAGAATCGAGGTCGGTGGCGTATGGATCTCGACGCTCATGTGGGCGAGAAACGCGGACTTCATCCGGTTGGCGTCTTCCACCTCCTCGTTCGTCCCGCCGGATGCGCGGGGCGTTTGGCCGGGGGGGACGGATCGCAGGTAGATCAGGGATTAGTGGACGGGCAGAGGGGACACGAGCACCTCACAGTCCTCAGGCGTCCTCTCCAAACAAAAAAGATGTCCTGGACCGCGGGGCGGGGAGGGGGGCACGGCCCAGGACATCAAAATGGTGGAGCCACCGGGATTCGAACCCGGGACCTCTTGCATGCCATGCAAGCGCTCTACCGACTGAGCTATGGCCCCTTGCGGGGCATCAGTTTTAGCAATACTCTTTACCTTCGGCATTTCTTTGCGTTCCGGTGCGGGCATGGTCACGGTTTGTTTCACAAAATTTGTCCGCGGTGCCGCCCGGAACAAAAATTTGACAGCCGTGCAGTTAACAAGAAGCCTGGACGCTTCGTAAAGAGGCAGTCACCACATTCTCGAAGACCCTCCTCCCTTCCCATGAATCTTGCTCTCATCGGCACCGGACAGATGGGACAAACCGTGGCCACCACGGCTACGGACCGGGGCCACGATGTGGCTGCCCGCTTCAATTCGAATCGTCCCTTTCTGGACGCGAAGCGCGCGGCCCTCGAAGACGTAGACGTAGCCGTCGATTTTTCCCTTCCGTCGCTGGCAGTGCCTCATCTTCAGCAATGCTGTGCGTGGAACCTGCCGGTGGTGGTAGGGACAACCGGCTGGTACGACGCCCTCGACGACGTTCGGACGCTCGTGCGCACCCACGACGGCAGTGTGCTATACGCCCCCAATTTTTCGGTCGGCGTGGCAGTAATGTCCCGAGCCCTGGATCAGGTGACGCAGCTCATGGACGAACTCGAGGACTACGACGCGTTTGTCCGCGAGATGCACCACACGCAGAAGGTCGACAGCCCGAGCGGGACGGCCCAGATGCTTGGGGAACAGATCGTGGCGGGGCTCGAGCGCAAGGACCACGTCGAGCCCGAGGCCCAGCACCAGCGCATCGACCCGGCGGCCGTACACGTCACGTCGACCCGCGCCGGCACCGTATTTGGCGAGCACACGGTGGGGTTCGACAGCCCGTTCGATCGCTTCTCCCTCCGTCACCAGGCCAAAAGCCGGCGGGGGTTTGCGGTCGGTGCCCTTCGGGCGGCCGTGTGGTTGACGGGACGGACGGGGCTCTTTACGCTGGATGATGTGCTAGACGACTGGCTCGACGCCTGAGTTCTCCGCTCAGGCCATCACTGACTCCCCTCTCGCGTCCTTTCCCAACCCAAACTGTACACCCTCTCCATGGCTCACGACCTGCTCTTTCGCGGCGTTGCCCCAGCCCTCGTGACTCCCTTCACGTCCGAGGACACGATCGACGAGGAGGCCCTCCGGGACCTCATCGATATTCAAATCGACGGCGGGGTCTCGGCCCTCGTCGTGCTGGGCACAACCGGG
>NZ_JBDGQQ010000179.1:0-15588 GCF_042218895.1 Salinibacter sp.
TCCCGAGTGCGCTCGGTGGCCATTCCGGCTACCTTTGTGTTTCCGGTCTTATTTCCGACCTTGACGGCTTTCTGAAGCGACTGCAGACCGGCCTCGGTGCTGTCCATATTTACCAGGGCAAGACCCCTGTTGTAATAGAGGGCGGGGTCGTTCTCCGTGTACTCCATCGCCTTCTCGAAATGAGACAGCGCCTCGCCGTAGTTTTCATTCTTGAGGGCCGCACTCCCGGCTCCCTTGAGAACGCTTAGGATATTCCCCTCGATTTTGCTGATTAGGCTGCTGGTCAGCTTGAGAGGCTCCTTATGCTGCTTGGCGAGTTGAAGGGCCTTCTGGAAGTGCGTAGCGGCCTGTTCAAAGTTCTCCGATTGACCGGCCTTCGCGCCCTTCGCGTACGCTTTCTTGATCTGACTTCTCAACTGCTTCTTCTTCTTGACGGACATGGATGAACCCCCACTGTCCTGGGCACGAACCGGGGCCGTGCCAATCTGGAGCCCGAGTGCGCATACGAGGGCCAGAAGACCCAAACGGCTCACGGAAGACTTTAGAAGGCGATGCGTGATTCTATGCATTGGCTTGAAGGCTCTGTGATGGAAGGTGAAAAAATTAGTAGCTACGAATGCCTCCTACGTAGCAGCGTTCCAGACTTTTGTTTCCAGATGGGGCACGGGAATTCCAGCATCGGAAACAGGACCCGACGGTCGAAGAAGCGAGCCCTTACCGACGACTGACACTCTTCTGCACCTTTTCACGGTATTCCTTGCTGGCGTAGATTGCAACCTCGACCCGTCGGTTCAGTTGTCGCCCGCTCTCTGTTTTGTTGGAGGCCACCGGCTCGGTTTCTCCCTTGCCCGTGAGGGTCAGCCGATCACGGGCGAGGCCCTGATCCACGAGGTACTCTCCGGCGGACCGAGCCCTGCGTTCAGACAGGCGCTGGTTGTAGGTGTCGGCGCCGATCGAGTCTGTGTGACCGACAATCAGAATGTCGGTTTGGGGGTCGTCCTTCATGCTCCCGGCGAACTCTCGGAGGTCTGTCCGCGCGTCGTCACGGAGCGCCGCCGAGTCGAAGTCAAAGAGAAGCCCGCTATCGAAGGTTACGACGATGCCCTCCCCCACGCGCTGGACCTTGGCGTTTTCGAGGTTCTCGTCGAGCTCCTCGGCCTTCTTGTCCATCCGCTGGCCAATGATGGCCCCTGCGGTTCCGCCTACGATCGCCCCGAGCACGGCCCCTTTCGCTGTCTCCCCGACAGCCTTGCCGACGGCGGCCCCCGCGGCCCCACCCGCCCCTGCGCCAATCGCGGCTCCCTTCTCGGTATTGCTCAAGCTGCTGCATCCCACTACCAAGAGACCCACGGCGAGCAGTGGAACGAACAGGCGGAACGAAAGACGGGTCGGTCGCATGACGGGACGAATCGTTGTGCAACGTGCCATTTCGTATTCAGTATTGATGCAACGGTCGTGCCGAAACGGCATCGGGGCACAGGAAGACGGAGGATCGACGAGCAAGGCCAATCGGCACACTTCCGGGCAACCCCGACGCTAAACGTCGAGTGAGAGGGGAGATCTTTACTTCCTTCACTCCATATTCATCTCAAAGGACACGAATCAGGAAGTTGAAGCCCTCGGGCACGGGTGAGATACGAGACCGCGAACCTCGGCTGCAGTGCACGACACCGTCCAGGATCCTGAACACTGCTCCGGTCGGGAGAGGAGGGCACAGGACGATTGAACAAACTTAACGGAGCCTACTGGCATTCGGAAGCCGGTCTCATTATTGTTACGGACGGCTGCGTGGAAGGGCCTATCCCGCTCGTTCCCGCGGCTGTCGTTCGATCCGTTGTCCTCGCACACGCAACGCACCGTCTGCACCCATGAAGCTTATCGTTCCCATGGCGGGACGCGGAACCCGCGTCCGGCCTCACTCGCATGTCACGCCCAAGCCGCTTCTTTCCGTTCGGGGACGAAGCGTCGTCGAGCGCATCGTCGACACGTTCTCGCGGGTCCTCCCCGAGACGCCGGAGGACGGCGTCTTTGTTCTCGGCCCCGACTTCGGAGAAGAGATCCGGGATCAGCTCACCGAGATCTGCGACGAGCGGGGCATCACGCCCCACTTTCCGGTGCAGGAAGAAGCCCTCGGGACGGCCCACGCGGTGGGCTGCGCGGCGGAGCACCTCCATGGAGAAGGCGTGGTCGTCTTTGCCGACACGCTGTTCGCACTCACAGAGGAGGTGACCCTCGGGGACGCCGACGTGGTGGCCTTCGTGCGGGAGGTCGACGATCCGAGCCGGTTTGGCATCGCGGTGCGGGACGGAGAGCAGGTCACAGAGCTCATCGAGAAGCCCGACGAGCCCATTTCTAACGAGGCCCTCATCGGCATCTACTACATCCGAGAGCTTGCCAACCTGAAGACCGCGATTGACTTCCTCATCGAAAACGATCTTCGGGGGGCAGGGGGCGAGTACCAGCTCACCGATGCGCTGGACCGGCGCCTGCAGGAGGGCGATGTGTTTACGACCGCCTCCGTCGACGCGTGGATGGACTGTGGAACCATCCCGGCCCTGCTGGACACCACGGGACGCGTTCTTGAGCGCGAATCGGAGAATCTCCACCAGGGGACTGTGGAGGACAGCATCATCCATGACCCGGTCTACGTAGGGCCCGACGCCACCGTCGAGAACGCCGTGGTGGGGCCGCGTGTCTCGATCGAGGAAGGAGCGACCGTGTCCAACGCGGTCGTTCGGGACAGCATTGTCTTCGCGGACGGGCAGGTGGAAAACGCCGTGCTTGCCGACTCGGTCGTCGGTCGCCACGCCGTAGCGAAAGGACGTGTCCAGTCGATAAACATCGGCGACCACTCCGAGATTGATGCTGGCTGACCGTGGAGGGCCCAAGGAGGGGGCCGGGTGCGGCTTCGAGTCCGATGATGTCGACAATTTCCGCCTGCATTCCCCTCGGAACGGGAGCATGCGGCCGGGCTGTCCGTTTTCTAGAAGCTAGAAGGGCAGTACAAAGTACTCCCTCTGCCGTGCTTCTCGACCTCTGACTGCCGCTGGCTTGGCTATGGAAACCTACCCCTCGTCGCTGGAAGAGAAATTGGGCTTCGACGTCATTCGGAGTCGCCTAGAGGGCCTGGTCAAGAGCCCGCTAGGGCAAGAACGCCTCGACGCCATGAAGCCGGCCCGCACGATGGGTTGGCTGCGAGACGAGCTCGAACGCGTCGAAGAGCTTCAGGGCGCATTCCGCTACGGAGACACAGTACCCCTGAGTCCGATGTACGACCTGCGGGACGCCCTCCGCCGCGCCGCCCCCGAAGACGCCTACGTGGACCCGGAGGACCTGATGGCCATCCGGAAAACCCTCATCACACTCCGGCGCCTCAAGCAGCACTTTGACAACCGGCGTGACGACTACCCTCGGCTGGCCGACGCGGTCGAACGGATCACCCCGCTCCCGGAGCTTGAGGAGCACATCGCGTCGGTGCTCGACGAAGACGCGAAGATCCGGGACGACGCCTCGCCGGAGCTGCAGCGCCTCCGCCGGCAGATCCGACGGCGCGAGAAGGAGCTCCGTGAGGCGCTCGACGAGGCCCTACGCCGCGCCGCCCGCCAGGGCCACACCACCGGCGAGCAGGCCACGATCCGCGGCGGGCGGATGGTCATCCCGGTTCGGGCCGGGGCGAAGGGGAAGGTAGAGGGGTTCGTGCACGACACCTCTGCCAGCGGGCAGACCGTTTACATCGAGCCCGCGGCCTGCCTTGAGCTCAACAACGAGGTGCAGGAGCTCAAAAGTGCTGAGCAGACCGAAATTGAGCGTATCCTGCGGCAGGTGACCTCCCACGTGCGGGCCGAGGGCGACGCCATCGACGTCAATCTGAAGGCCCTGGCGCAGTTCGACCTGCTGCGGGCGAAAGCTCGTCTCGCCAACCGGCTGGAGGCGGTGGTCCCCAAGCTCAACGAGGAGGGCCACATCGAGCTGCGTGAGGGCCGCAACCCGGTTCTTGAGCTCCATCTCGAGTCGATCGACGCGGGGGGCGACTCGGCCGGTCGCTCCCCCGACGGCGACGATGGGGCGATCCCGCCGCGGGAAGTCGTCCCCCTCGACCTCGAACTCGGCAACGACTTCTGCACGCTCGTCATCACCGGGCCCAACGCCGGCGGCAAGACAGTGGCGATGAAGACGGTGGGGCTCTTCTCCCTCATGCTCGCCTACGGCCTCCCCATCCCGGCCGCTCCCCACTCGTCGTTCCCCCTGTTCGACCAGATCATGGTGGATATCGGCGACGAACAGTCGATCGAAGAGGACCTGTCTACCTTCAGTTCCCACGTCTCCACCCTCAAGCACGTGTTGCGCACGGCGGGCGAAAATGCGCTTGTCCTCATCGACGAGGCGGGCACCGGCACGGACCCGGACGAGGGGGCCGCGCTGGCTCAGGCCGTGCTCGAGCAGCTGACAGACGCCGGGGTCCGCACCATTGCCACCACTCACCACGGCACGCTCAAGGTGTACGCCCACGAGGCGGAGGATGTCGAGAACGGATCGATGGAGTTCGATCAGGAGACCCTCCGTCCCACGTACCGCTACCAGGAGGGGGTGCCCGGATCGTCTTATGCCTTCGAGATTGCCCAGCGTTTAGGGGTGCGGGACGAGGTGCTGGACCGTGCGCGTACGCTGGCGGGCACACAGAAGACCAAGATGGAGAATCTGATTTCGACCTTCGAGAAGCGGACGCAGCGGCTCGAGGATGAGCTCTACGAGGCCGAACGGATCCGCGAGGAGGCCGAGAAAGAGCGTCGCCGCTACGAAGAGAAGGCCCGCGCGCTCGAAAAAGAACGGGACGAGTTTCGCCAGCAGGCCCTTGAAGAGGCCGAGCGCATCGTGGAGAACGCGAATGCGCGCATCGAACGGACGATCCGGGAAATCAAGGAGGCCCAGGCCGAGTCGGAAGCCACGAAAGACGCACGCCAGCAACTCGAGGAGTACAAAGAGGACCTCCGGGACCGCCGCGCGGAGGCGGAGGCCGCCGTGGACGCGGAGCCCCCCTCCGAAGACCCCCCGGCCGACGCCCCGGCGTCCGAGACGGAGCGGGAATCCGGCCCCATCGAGGAGGGCGACCAGGTCGTGGTAGACGACGGCTCCACCGCTGTCGAAGTGCAGGAAATTGAAGACGGAGAGGCCACCGTCATCATGGGGTCGATGCACATGCGGGTGCCCGTCGACCGCCTCACCAAGGTCGGTGGGCCGACCGCCGAGCCCGACCGACCGACCGGCGATGATGCGAAGATGACGGCCCTGGAGGCGAAGCCCTCCATCGACGTGCGCGGGGAGCGGGTGGTCGATGCGCGGAAGCGGGTTCAGCCCTTCCTCGACGACGCCCGCGCAGCGGGGCTCGACACGGTCGAGATCCTGCACGGAAAGGGCACCGGGGCCCTCCGCTCGGCCATCCACGAGGTGCTCGACGACCGGCCAGACATCGAGGACTACCGCAAGGCCCCCATTGAAGAAGGCGGCGCCGGGGTTACGAAGGTAGACCTGTCGTAGGCGCGGGGACATGCGGCCTTTGCGCTACGAGCCCTGAGGCCTTCTCGGGGAATTCTACGCCCGCGCGTCGCTGCGCTCGGTCTGGATGTGGACGAAGCGCCTGCCGGTTTGTAGCTTCGTGGTCGACATTCCCCACCGCGTGCTCTTGCCCCAGCAGTCTCCCATCCGATGGCCCGCATCGTCGTCACCCGCCCCCTGATCGAAGGGGGGCTCTCCGGGTTGCGCGAGTCGCACACCGTTACCGTCTGCGATCCACCGGACGGAAGCAGTCGTTCGGAGGAGGAGCTGATTGCCCTGACCGACGGGGCTGACGTGCTTCTCTCGATCCTCGCCGACCCGGTGACGGAGCGACTCTTTGAGGCGCGGTCTGGCCTCCAGATGGTGGCACAGTACGCTGTAGGCGTGGATAACATCGACCTGGAAGCAGCCGAAGTCCACGACGTGGCCGTCACGCACACCCCCGGGGTGCTCACCGACGCGACCGCCGACATGACGTGGGCCCTGTTGCTGGCCGTGGCCCGGCACGTGCCGGCGGCGGACCAGCATGTGCGCGACGGTCACTTCGAGCGGTGGGAGACCACGCTTATGCTGGGCATGGAACTATCCCGCAAGACCATCGGAATTGTGGGCCTTGGACGAATTGGGGCGGCCGTGGCCCGGCGCGCCCTGGGCTTCGGCATGGATGTCGTATACCACAACCGCCACCGGGCCAATCCCACCATCGAGCGCCAGACGAGTGCCCGGTACGTGGACCTCGACGATCTTCTGGCGACAAGCGACGTGGTTTCTCTTCACTGCCCCCACAACGAAGACAGCCACCACCTAATCGACGCCGCGGCGCTAGAACGAATGAAGTCGTCGGCGATTCTCGTGAACACTGCTCGGGGCCCCGTCGTCGATGAGAATGCCCTCGTAGACGCGCTTGAGACCGACGAGATTGCGGGGGCTGGGCTCGACGTGTTTGAGGAAGAGCCTGACGTGCACCCGGGTCTGCTGGAGCAGGATCGGGTAGTGGTTGCTCCGCACCTGGGCAGCGCCACGACGGATGCGCGCATGCGGATGGCACAGATGTGCACGGCGTCCATCGAGGCATTCCTGGACGGGGCCGAAAACGTCCCCCACCGGCTCGTGTAGGCGGTGAAACGCCAACAGGAACTGTGCCTGACGCTGAACGGTGCGGTGGACGGCAGTGTGTGGGGCAACCAACGGTTGCGGGCGGCGGAACGAGCCGTACCTCGGGCACGCGGGATCGGCCCGTTTTTTGCGGGCACCAGCCAACGACTTGGCCTGTTTTTCTTTGGGTGATGATCCCACGCGACTCATGACGGTTTCCCGGCTGTCACTGGTGCTCCTGCTGGCCGGAATCGGAGGCTTCCCCTCGGCAGTGCGGGGGCAGGCACCAGACACGACGGGAGGGACGTCGGATACGACGCAAGACGCACCGCCCGCGGTGGTACAGCGGGTCGCGGCGGCGTTTTCGGAGGGCAATGCCCAACGTCTTCTCAAGCCGTCTGCCGACCGGGTCGAGGTCAATCTCTTCGGGGAGCGCACCTACTACAGCAGTGCGCAGGCGCTGTACGTCCTACGCAATTTTTTCCGGGGCCACAAGCCTAGTCGCTTCTCGGTAAAGGACGCGGTGGAGAAAGCGACGAATTACTTCGTGCGGGGGCGGTACGAGCAGGCCCGTGTTGCTCAGCAACTCCTGGTGTACGTTCGCCTGGGCCGTGTTGAGGAAGACAGCGCCTGGCAACTGCAGGAGGTAAGAATTGAACGCGACACTGAGTAGAGCTCGGTGTCGGCAATGCTGGGCGCGCCCTGAAGGTGTCTTCTGTGGCCTGAGGCGGGCACTCTTCCCCAGAGAGATTGTATAGAAACCTTCTCTGCGTTGCGGATTCTCTTCGTTCCGCATGGTAGATCGTCTGTTCCGTATGCTCCGGCGATCCCCCTGGACCTGGGGACTAGGACTCGGGCTTGTCTTGGCCCTTGCTGCAACGGCGGTCGTTCGGATGTACGCGGTTCAGGCCGTCGAGTCTCACGTAGACGCCCGCCAGAAGGCGGTCGTCCAGACGACGCTCGCCACCATCGAGGACCGGTTCACGAGGCTTCGGGAAGAGCTCCACGGACGGGCCCGTAGCTTCGCCAACGACTCGAGTGTCGTACAGGGGCTCCAGGCGTGGCGTGAGCGCGAGACGCGCCCGAGTTCGCTGGTTCAGTACGCCACGGGCCTTTCGCTCAGCGCCCGCACGGCCGTCGAGGTGTACGCGCCTCCCCTACGCGTCCTGGCCTGGAAGGGAAAGCAAACACCCGTCGACAGTGCACGATTTCAGGGCCGCCTCCCGACCACTCCGCAGACAACCGTAGTTGCCGACGGGAGCGAGCGGCGGGCCCTCGCCGCCTGGGTTCCCGTTCGGCATGAAGGACGCGTACTCGGGGCCGTACGCGTTACGCGCACCGTCCGGTACCAGCCCCCGATACAAAACCGGTACATGCGCGCCATGAGTTTGGAAAGTCGGTGGGCCCGAGAGACCGGAGAGATGGTACGTGTGCAGTGGGCGTCGACGCCGCCCCCCTCACCGCACCGGACCCTTCGAGGGGTCGAGGGCACTGTTCTTGGATACGTCTCTGTGAGTCCGCCGACGCCCGACCGCATGGTCCAGCGGACGGCCTCCTTCTACACCGATCTTCTCGTGGGCTGGGCGGTTCTGCTCATCGGGTGGGGGCTAGGAGGAGTTGTCGTCTGGTACCTCCGGCTCGCCCGGCGCACAGGACTCCGGCGGCATCGGGGCGCCCGGGTGGCTGCAGTTGGGCGTCTCGCCGTGGTGGTCCTCCTTGCCGTTGCGGCCCGCTACGCGTTGCTCTGGCTCGACGTGCCCGGCCGTTGGGCGGCACCGGGGGACCTGCTGGCCCCCCTCTTCGACCCAACCTACTTCGCCACGACGATCGGAGGGGGCATCCTCCGATCAATCGGGGACCTTCTGCTCACGGGCCTCTGGGCCGGAGGGATCGCCACGGGAACAGTGTATCTGGCTCGCCACTACCGGCCCCGGGCCGACGCGGTGACGGAGCTCTCCGCCGCCCTCCAGGGCGACCCCCCTCAATACCCGCATGCAGGCCGATACCTGAGCACGTTCGTCCTGCTTGCGGGGGCGAGCATCGGTGGAGTCGTAGTCCTTGCCTACGTAGTCCGGCGGGCGGTGCTCGATAGCACGCTCGACTTCTTTTCCCGCACGGGACTCCTTCCGGAGCCGCTCGTCCTCGGGGTGTTGTGTGGGTTGTTCTTGCTCGTGGCCGCCGGTGTCCTCGTTGGCGTTTCAGGAACGTGGATGGCCCTCCGCCGCCTCCTGATTCACCGCCCGCGCCAGTGGCCTCGGGGAATTGGGCTCGTCATAGGAACGGGTCTTTTCGGAGCGTGCCTGACGACGCTGTACCTCGGGACGGACACCTACGCCGTCGTCTCACCGGCATACATGCTGGGGGCACTTGGAGGGATTGGAGCCCTGTCCCTCTACGGCCTCGTTGAGACGAGCGGGGGCAAGAAGGTGTTTACCCTCCGAGGGTTGCTGGGGGCGGTCTTCGCCGTCACCTTGCTGCTCTACCCGTTGCTTTACACCGGCATGGACGCGAAGCGACGGGAGCACATGGTTGACGCCGCACACTCGTTCGAGCGAGGGCAGGATCCGCGCGTCCTTTACTCGATTCAGCGCGTGCTCCGCTCCGCCTCGGAGAAGCTCGCCCCCCGACTGCAGGCTAGCGGGTCCGACATGGGCCCACAAATCGACTCGGTGGCCACGCAGCTCGTGCGCCAGTCGCTGCTGGCCTCCCTTGCGACGTACGAGGTACGCCTCAGCATACTCGGGAGCGACGGTCAGGTGCGTCGGCGGTATGCCCCCGCTGGTCGCGTAGAACGATCCCTGCCCGACCGGGCCGCACGCAGGGTGTACGCGGCCCTCCGGCCGCTGTACGAACGGAACCCCGGACCGACCGTCCGAAAGCTTCCCCAAACCACGACGAAGCGACCTGCCGGGCGAGGTCGTACCCAGTACGGAGGTCTGCTCAGCGTCCCTGCACCGTCCAGATCCGCCGAGACCTGGGTGCTGGTCCGAATCGAGTCACAGTCGCTACTGCCCGGCGCCGGATTCGGGGTGCCTCGCGTGCTGCTCCCCGAGGGATCGTTTGGCGACCTCTACGCCAGGCTCTCGCTAGCGGTGTTTCGAGAAGGAACGCTCGTTCGCAGCTACGGGGAGGACTTTGGGCGGACCCGCCTCCAGCCCTCTTTGCGAAACACGTTGAAAAAACAAACGGCAGTGTGGCACCGAGAAGTCATGCGGGGCCGCCGGTACCTAACGTACTATCACCGGTTCTCGCAAGACGCGGGGGCGTCGCCGTCCATCGCGGCAGTGCGCATTCCGGCCGTCCTTGCCTTCGATCATCTGTACTATCTGCTCCGACTCACGGTGGCCGGCCTTTGTGTCGGGCTCCTGGCCTATCTGTTCGGGCTGTATGTCCGGTATCGGCGGGGGCACCTCCCTGCCTCGCGGGTGCGATTCCGAAACAAGGTACTCAACGCCTTCCTCGTCGTTGGCATCGTCTCAATGGTGGCCGTCGGGGTGGTGGGCGTACGGGTTGTTACCGGAGAAAATGAGCGCGTCGTCGAGCAGCGAATGCACGATCATCTCGCTCGCGTGGAGGAAACGCTGGCGCTGGAGGCAGGCCCCAACGAACGGTTGTGGCGCGCGGCGAGACAGATGAACGTCGACTCGCTCGCTGCACGAGTCGGTCTCGAGCTTCACCTGTACGAGGACGGGCAGCTTGTCCGGACGAGCCAGCCGCGCCTTCTGCGCGATGACCTGATCCCCAAGCGCCTGCCCAGCGACGTGTACCATGCGCTCCATGAAGAGGCCCGCCGGTTTGTGACTGCCAAGGCGACCATCGGGCAGTTTCGATACCGAGTGGGCTATCAGGCCCTAGTCGACGCCGAGGGGCGTCCTCAACTGGTCGTGGGGGTGCCCACGCTCGCCCAGCAGGAGCGGCTTCAGGAAGAGCAGTCGCGCACACTGGCCTACCTCTTCGGCGCCCTGCTCATTCTGGTCGTGGTCGTGGCACTCACGGGCGTGGTACTGGCAAACGCACTTGCCCGGCCCATCGCCCGGCTCCGGGAGGGGCTGGAGGCCGTCGGGGAGGGCCGCTTCGTGCGGACCCTGTCCGTCGACACGCGGGATGAGATCGGCGACTTGGTGCAAACCTTCAACGAGATGCGGGATCAGCTCGCCGAGAGCCGCCGCAAGCTCGCCCGTCAGGAGCGGGAGCTCGCCTGGCGCGAGATGGCCCGGCAGGTGGCGCATGAGATCAAAAATCCGCTCACGCCCATGAAGCTGTCCGTCCAGCACCTCCGCCGGGCCTTCGAACGGGCCAACGACGTGCCGGAGTCGTCCCGGTTTGCGGAGGTGTTCGACCGCATCACAGGCACGCTCATCGAGCAGGTCGAGTCGCTCGTCCGCATCGCCGACGAGTTCTCGACCTTCGCCCGCTTGCCTACGCGGGTGACGGAGCCTGTCGACCTCAATGAGACGATCCAGGAAGCCGTGTCGCTGATGGAGGAAGAGACGGCCAACCACGCCGCGATTGAGCTCAATCTACACGACGAGCCCCTGGTGGTGGAAGCAGACCGGGAGGAGCTGCGGCGCATCTACATCAATCTTCTCAAGAACGCCCTGCAGGCCATTCCTGAAGACCGGGATGGATGCGTCCGGGTAACAACGCAGTGGACGGGCCGGGCGGACGGAGAATCCCCGATGGTGCAAAGCCGGGTGGCCGACAACGGTACGGGAATCCCACCGGACCTGCGAGACAAAATCTTCGAGCCGAACTTCTCGACCAAAACCGGCGGTACGGGCCTCGGGCTGGCCATCGCCCAGAAGAGCATTGGAGAACACGGAGGGGAAATTGGCTTCGAAACTGCGGAGGGGGAGGGCACAACCTTCTGGGTCCACCTGCCTCCAGCGGAGGACGGGGCCTCGACTGACTGAGTCCGTACGCCGGGCCCGGATCGGCACGAACCCGTTCCTACATCCCGGCGCGGGCCTCCCAGCCGCAGATGCGCTACGCTGGATTTCGAAGGGCATCGATCCGCTCGGTGAGGGGCGGGTGAGAATACTCGAGCATCACCTTCAGGAAGTGCGGGGTGAGGTTCGAGAGATTCGTCTCGGCGAGGCGCTTCAAGCCGCTGATGAGCGTCTCTCCCTGTTGGGTGGTCTCGAGGGCAAAGCGGTCGGCCTGGAACTCGTGGCGGCGCGACCAGGCATTGAGCGGGATCGAGAGCAGCAACTCGACCGGCGAGTACAGCAGGCCGAAGAACAGCAGGCCGGTGTAGACGGCGGGCTGGTCGACATAGAAGGCATGGAAGAGGCCCTCGACCTGAAGGAAGACAGAGAGCAGCAGGAAAAGCACCCCAGTCTGCACCACACTAATCGCGATGCGCTGCGGAATGTGGTGCAGCTTGTAGTGCCCCATCTCGTGGGCCACCACCGACAGCAGCTCGTCCACCGAGAGCTCCTCCACGAGCGTGTCGAAGAGCACGATGCGCCGATTCGCCCCGAAGCCGGTAAAGAACGCATTGGCCTTGTTCGAGCGGCGCGAGCCGTCCATCACGTAGACCTCGCCGACCGGGAAGTCGACCTTGTCGGCGTACGACAGGATCGCCTCGCGGAGCTCCCCCTCCTCCAGCGGCTCGAAGTCGTTGAAGATCGGCATCAGGTAGCGCGGGGCGAAGAACTGGAGGAGCAGCATCACCGCCGTCACCACGATCCAGGCGTACACCCAGCCGTACGGCCCGGTCGACTGGAAGAACCAGAGGATGGCGGCTAGCAGCGGCCCCCCAATCGCCACGCCGAGGGCGATGCTCTTCAGCAGGTCGAGGACGAAGGTTTTGGGCGTCGTCTCGTTGAAGCCGAAGCGCTCCTCAATCACGAACGTGGAGTAGACCGAAAACGGGAGCGAGAGCGCCCCGCGCCCGAGCACGAGCAAGCCAATGAAACACAGGCCCGTAACGATAGGCCCAAAGCCCCAGCCGCGCACGACGGTATCGAGCCATTCAAATCCCCCAGCAAACCAGAAGACGAGGAGCACCGCGAGGCCGACGGTGGACGAAACCCACCCGAGGCGGGTGCGCGTGCGGGTGTACTCCTGGGCCTGCTCGTACTCCTCCTCGTCGAACGTGTCGCGAAACTCCGCCGGCAGTGTCGGCTGGAGGTGGCGGAGGTTGAGGACGTCCGAGACGAGGTTCAGCGCGTACTCGGCCAATAGGGCGGCGAGAATGATGACGGCGTAGACATTCACGTCGGTTCTGGGGTGAACTCAACAGGCGTGGCGCGGAATCGTCGGATGAATGGACGGGCGACGGCGGGGTTCAGTTTTTCAGAACCGCCGTGGGAGTGGGTCGTATGTCTGATTGGACGGTCTTTTCACCAAACGCCGTGAAGCAATGCAGGTAACCATCGACCTTCCGGACAATGTGGGACTGGACGAGCACGAGGCGAAAGAACAGGTCGTCGCGTTGCTGTACGAGGCGGGGACGCTGTCGGAAAAGCAGGGATGCGATGTTCTAGGACTCTCGCGCCGGGCCTTTCAGGAGATGCTCGCGGACCACGACGTGGCGTACATGACCAGTGATCCAGAGGACATTCAGCATGAGTTGCGGCATCGTCGCGAGTGATTTGGACATTCCCAGTCCCATCGGCATAAGCGAACCGATTGCTTTGACCCTGTGGAAGGCTGGGACGTCCTCGTGAGCGATACCGGACCGTTGATCAGCCTGGAATCACTTCCAGCGGGATTTCAGTGTATCCGGTCGATCCTTGACCGGCTCATCATCCCTCCGGCTGTGCTGGATGAGGTTGCTCATCCGTATGAGGGACGAGAGGCGTTTCTGGAAGAAGCGGGGCTTCGTCGTCTGATTGACGTGCGGCGTCCGGAGACTCGCTCAAGGGGAGATCCAGGATCAGGATGGCACGTGTTGGACGAAGGAGAACAAGAGGCGATTGCTCTTTCTCGGCAACTTTGAACACCCTCTTCTCATCGAGGAAACGGCCGGTCGCCGCGTGGCCAGACGCCTCGGATGTGAGATCTCGGGAACCGCTGGACTGATTGATCGAGCTCACCAGGACGACCTCCTCTCGCTGACGGAAGCAAAGCGAATGTGGAGGGTGCTCCTGGGAGAGAATCGGATTTCCGAGTCCCTGTACCGGTCCCTGCTGCAGGACGAGTAGGCGGCTATCGCTTCGCCACCAGAACCGCCGCCTGATCCGTCGGCAGTGCCTGCACGTCAAGTGCCGCATCGGCGTCGACGGCGACCCCCGTCAACACGTCCGTCCAGGCCCGGTCGGCGAGCGCGTCCGGAAGCGGAAGTGTCGCCGGGGCGTCGGGATCGCGCGAGAGGGGATGGCGGGACACCACAGTGAGAAGAGCCGCATCCGGATCGTCCTCTGGGCCCGTGAAGCGACCAAACGCGAGCCAGTCGCCGGCGCTCTCGCCTTCCGGCGTAAGGTCCACGTAGCCCTCCGCGGCGGCGAGATCCGGATGGGTGCGGCGCCACCGCAGCAGCCGCGCGGTCACGTAAAAGTAGGCGTGCGGGTCGGGGCCCGCGAAGAGAGACTGCACCGCCTCGATGGTCGGGTCGTTGAGCAGCGGGGCGAGGTCGTCGAGGGCCGTCCGGCGGCTCGCCCAGTCGACGGGACGCCGGTTGTCGGGATCGACGAGCGAGAGGTCGGCCAACTCGGTGCCGCGGTATACGTCCGGCACGCCGGGGGCCGTGCACTTCATTGTCAGCTGGCTGAGGCGGTTGGCGAACCCCGCCTCGGCGAGCTGCATGGCGAAGTCGTCGAGCACCGCAGGCGTCTCCGGGCCCGTCGTGACGCCGCGGACGAAGGTCTCCAGGTCGTTTTCGTAATCGGCGTCCGGGTTGATCCAGCTTGTCTGCTGCTTCGCCTCGCGGGCGGCCTTCTCCATGTATTCTGCAAGCCGGTCGGCCAACTCCGCGCGGGGGTCGGCGATGCGGGGCGTGCCGTGGGCGTCGCACCAGAGCGCGGCCAGCGTTTGGTAGAACAGGTACGCATCCTTTGCCGACGGGCCGTACGGACCGCGATGGTCAGCCCCGAGCTCCGAGAGGGACTCCACGACCTCGGCCCAGCGCTCCGGCCGCTCCGCGAGGGCGAGAAGCCGCATTCGGGTGTCGGCGCCGCGCTTGTGGTCGTGCGTAGCGGTGGTGAGGAGGGCCTCGGGGTACTCCCGCGCCCGGAACCGATTGCGGGCGTGGACGGCATGATCGTGCACCCCGAAGGCGTCGGGCTCGCCCCCTACCTCGTTGAGCGCCGCGAGGGGGACGTGGCGGTACAGGGCCGTGTCCTCGATGCCCTTCGCCGCCACCGGACCGGTGTACTGCTGGAGCCGACCCACCCAGTCGCGCTGCGCGTTGCGCAGGTCCTCGCGGAGCTCCCCCAGAATGGCGTGCTCGACGAACTCGTAGACCGTCGGCTCGGTGGCCGGATTGCGCTGGAGGGCGCGGTGGATCGCTTCCTCGATGACCTCGCGGGCCGTCTCGGGGTCGTGGGGCAGGAAGGTGCGGTAGCGGTCGATGGCGGCCACCACCTCCCGGAGCGCCTCGCGCAGGGCGGCGAGCGTGACGTCGCGCGTATGGTAGTCCGCCTCCGAGAGGCGGTCGAGCTCGTACGCCAGCCGCGCCAGCTCGCTGGAGAGAGTCTGCTCGATGACGAGCAGCTTGCTGCGGTAGACGGTGGTTTCGTAGCTCGGTGCATCCGGCACGGCGCGCCGGTAGGTGCGGCGGAGGAGCTCCTCGTTGCCGTCGTACAGCAGCGCCCCCATCGCGTCGTTCAGAAAGTCGTAGCCCGTGGTGCCGTCGACGGGCCAGTCGTCGGGCAGCGTCTCGCGGGGCGCGAGGATCTTCTCGACCCAGATCCGATCGGCGCCCAGGTCCTTCAGGCGGTCGAGGTACTCGTGCGGGTCGAAGAGGCCGTCGATGTGGTCGATGCGCACGCCGTC